>NZ_JBMOWY010000014.1:0-73695 GCF_049310345.1 Stenotrophomonas sp. GZD-301
CCGCCTCGGTTGATGTGGCCCGGGTCGTGGCCGCCACGCCAGCCGCGGTGGTCGCGGCGGCCAGCCGCCGGCAGGACGTGGCGGCCGCGCGCCGCAACAGCGCCACCCGTACCCAGCAGGCCGCGCGCGGCGCGGTCGAGCGCAGCGCCGAGCCGCAGCGCGCTGTCGCGGTCAGCCCCGCGCCGGCAGTGCCGGCCGCGGCCGCGCGCGCCTATCCGTTCGGTGACGTCGGCAGCCTGCAGGCCAAGCCCTGGCCGCGCTCAACCCTGGCTCCGGCCGGTGGCGGCGCGCTCAATGCCAGCTTCTCCACGCAGGAGCCGCGCGCCGCGTTCTATCCGTTCGAGCCGCGCCTGCAGGAGGCCGAACCGGCCGTGCCGGCCAGCCGCAGCCATCGCGACTGAGCCGCGTGGCATCCCGATGTTCGCGCTGCGGCCGTCCGGCCGCAGCGTCCCTCTCCCTTTCTTCCTGACCCGGAGGCTCGCGTCTGATGACCCCTCGCATGCGTAAGCAGGCCCTGTCCCTGCTGGCCCTGTCCCTGACTCTTCCCCTCGGGGCCTGTGCCCAGTCGCCGTCCCCGACCGCGCCGGTGGCGGCCGCCCCCGCCGCTGCGCCGCGCGCGCCGGCTCCGCAGCTGGTCAGCGGGCTGCCGGACTTCACCAACCTGGTCGAACAGGTCGGGCCCGGCGTGGTCAACGTCGAGACCACCATCGTGCGCACCGCCCGCAGCGCCCGTGCGATGGGGCCCGGCGATGACGACATGCCGGAATTCTTCCGCCGCTTCTTCGGCCCCGACTTCCAGATGCCCGGCCAGCCGGGCGGGCAGGGCGAGGCGCCCCGCGGGCGTGGCATGGGCTCGGGCTTCATCATCTCGGCTGACGGCTACGTGCTGACCAACTACCACGTGGTCGCCGATGCGAGCGAAGTGAAGGTCAAGCTGGGTGACCGCCGCGAGTTCACCGCCAAAGTGATCGGCAGCGACCAGCAGTACGACGTGGCCCTGCTCAAGATCGACGCGAAGAACCTGCCGACCGTGCGCGTCGGCGATTCCAACACGCTCAAGCCGGGCCAGTGGGTGGTCGCGATCGGCTCGCCGTTCGGCCTGGACCACTCGGTCACCGCCGGCGTGGTCAGCGCGGTCGGTCGCAGCACCGGCGGTCCGGACCAGCGCTACGTGCCGTTCATCCAGACCGACGTGGCGATCAACCAGGGCAACTCGGGCGGCCCGCTGCTCAACACCCGCGGTGAAGTGGTCGGCATCAACTCGCAGATCTTCTCCGCCTCGGGCGGCTACATGGGCATCAGCTTCGCGATCCCGATCGACCTGGCGATGGGCGCGGTCGAGCAGATCAAGACCTCCGGCCGGGTCAGCCGTGGCCAGCTGGGGGCCGTGGTCGAGCCGATCGACGGGTTGAAGGCGCAGGGCCTGGGCCTGCCCGACAGCCGTGGCGCGCTGGTCAACCAGATCGTGCCGGGCAGTGCGGCGGCCAAGGCCGGCGTGGAAATCGGCGATGTCATCCGGTCCGTCAACGGCAGCATGGTCAATGCCTGGTCGGATCTGCCGCCGGCGATCGGCGCGATGCCGCCGGGCAGCAAGGTACGCCTGGGGATCGTGCGCGATGGCAAGGAGCGCGAGCTCACCGCCACCCTGACCGAGCTGGCCGAGGACGCCGAGCGCGCCAGCAGCCGTCCGGCCACGGCCGACGCGGCCACGCCGCAGGCAGGCGCCAACGCCCTGCTGGGCCTGGAGGTCATCGACCTGACCGCTGCCCAGCGCAAGCAGCTGGGCCTGGAGTCCGGTGAAGGCGTGCGCATCACCCGGGTGACCGGCCAGGCCGCGCGGGATGCGCAGCTGTCGCAGGGCATGGTGATCCTGCAGGTCGGGCGCACCCCGGTTGGCAGTGTGGCGGCGCTGGATCGCCAGCTGTCGGGCTACAAGAAGGGTGACGTGGTGATGCTGCTGGTCCGCTCCGGTGCCGGCAACAGCGCGTTCGTGGCGATCAAGACGGGGCAGTAACCCCCGCCATTGCTGCGTTTCCGGGCCCGCTTCGGCGGGCCCGGTCGTTTCTGGAGGGCATTGGCGACAATCGGACGTCGGCCCACGCGGGAGCCGGCCGGCCATGCGATAATGTGTCGTTATCCTGACGACGCGACGCGCCGCCGCCACCTATGTCCTCTGATTCGATGCGGAACATCCGCAACTTCTCCATCATCGCCCACGTCGACCACGGCAAGTCCACGCTGGCCGATCGCATCATCCAGCTTTGCGGTGGCCTCCAGGCCCGCGAGATGGAGGCGCAGGTGCTCGACTCCAATCCGATCGAGCGCGAGCGTGGCATCACCATCAAGGCCCAGTCGGTCTCGTTGCCGTATGTCGCCAAAGACGGCCAGACCTACCACCTGAACTTCATCGACACCCCCGGGCATGTCGACTTCTCCTATGAAGTCAGCCGCTCGCTGGCCGCCTGCGAAGGCGCGCTGCTGGTGGTCGATGCGGCCCAGGGCGTGGAAGCGCAGTCGGTCGCCAACTGCTACACCGCCGTGGAGCAGGGGCTGGAAGTGGTGCCGGTGATCAACAAGATCGACCTGCCCACCGCCGACATCGAACGCGCCAAGGCCGAGATCGAGGCCGTGATCGGCATCGACGCCACCGATGCCGTGCCGGTCAGTGCCAAGACCGGCCTGAACGTGCAGGACGTGCTGGAGGCGATCGTGCACCGCATTCCGCCGCCGGTGCCGCGCGATACCGACAAGCTGCAGGCACTGATCATCGACTCGTGGTTCGACAACTACCTGGGCGTGGTCTCGCTGGTGCGTGTGATGCAGGGCCAGATCAAGGCCGGTGACAAGCTGCAGGTGATGTCCACCGGCCGCAACCACCAGGTCGACAACGTCGGCGTGTTCACCCCCAAGCGCAAGGTCCTGCCGGCCCTGCGCGCCGGTGAAGTGGGCTGGGTCACCGCCAGCATCAAGGACGTCCACGGCGCGCCCGTCGGCGACACCCTGACCCTGGCCGCCGATCCGGCGCCCAAGCCGCTGCCGGGCTTCCAGGAAATGCAGCCGCGCGTGTTCGCCGGCCTGTTCCCGGTCGATGCCGAAGACTACCCGGACCTGCGCGAAGCGCTGGACAAGCTGCGCCTGAACGACGCCGCGCTGCGCTTCGAACCGGAAAGCTCCGAGGCGATGGGCTTCGGCTTCCGCTGCGGCTTCCTGGGCATGCTGCACATGGAGATCGTGCAGGAGCGCCTGGAGCGCGAGTACAACCTGGACCTGATCAGCACCGCGCCGACCGTGGTCTATGAGGTGCTCAAGACCGACGGCTCGATCATCAACATGGACAATCCGGCCAAGCTGCCGCCGGTGAACCAGGTCGACGAGATCCGCGAACCGATCATCCGCGCCAACGTACTCACGCCCGAGGAGTACATCGGCAACATCATCAAGCTGTGCGAAGAAAAGCGCGGCAGCCAGATCGGCATCAACTACCTCGGCAGCCAGGTGCAGATCAGCTACGAGCTGCCGATGGCCGAAGTGGTGCTGGACTTCTTCGACAAGCTCAAGTCGGTCAGCCGCGGCTACGCCTCGCTGGACTACCACTTCGTGCGTTTCGACGCCGGTCCGTTCGTCCGCGTGGACGTGCTGATCAATGGCGACAAGGTCGATGCGCTGTCGCTGATCGTGCACCGCAGCCATGCCGACCGGCGCGGCCGCGAGCTGTGCGAGAAGATGAAGGAACTGATCCCCCGGCAGATGTTCGACGTGGCCATCCAGGCCGCGGTGGGCTCGCAGATCATCTCCCGCACGACCGTCAAAGCCATGCGCAAGAACGTTCTGGCCAAGTGCTATGGTGGCGACGTTTCGCGCAAGAAGAAGCTGTTGGAGAAGCAGAAGGAAGGCAAGAAGCGCATGAAGCAGGTGGGCCGCGTGGAGATCCCGCAGGAAGCCTTCCTGGCCGTGCTGCAGATGGACAAGTAAGGCACCCGATCCCAAGGACACCGCATGAAATTGTTTGAAATCCTCCTGGTCGTACTGACGCTGGCCTCCGGGCTGATCCTGCTGGCCGACAAGCTGTACTTCGCCAGGCGCCGTGCCGCGCGCGCCGGCCTGCTGGATTCCGAACCGGTGCTGGTCGACTACTCCCGGGCGTTCTTCCCGGTGCTGGCGATCGTGCTGGTGGTGCGCAGTTTCATTGCCGAGCCGTACAAGATTCCGTCCAGCTCGATGATGCCCAACCTGCTGATCGGCGATTTCATCCTGGTCAACAAGTTCTCCTACGGCCTGCGCCTGCCGCTGAACAACGCCAAGATCGTTCCGCTGGGCGAGCCCAAGCGCGGCGACGTGGTGGTGTTCCACTTCCCGGGCCATTCCGACGCCGATCCGGCCAAGGGCGAGAATTTCATCAAGCGCGTCATCGGCGTGCCCGGGGACGAGGTCGCCTTCCAGGGCGATGGCCTGATCCTCAACGGCGAGCCGGTCAAGTACGACAACAAGGGCATCTACGCCGGTCATCTCGGCCAGGGCGACGGCAGCACGCTGCTGGTCGAACACCTGCCGGGCCGCACCCACACCGTGCTGGAGACCGACTACCCGCGCGGCCAGGGCCAGTGGACCGTGCCGGCCGGCAAGTACCTGGTCATGGGCGACAACCGCGACAACAGCGATGATGGCCGCTTCTGGGGCCTGCTGCCGGAGGAGAATCTCCGTGGCAAGGCGTTCCTGATCTGGCTGAACTGCTCGGGCTGGTTCTGCAAGGACGGCTTCGAACCGTCGCGGATCGGCTCGACCATCAACTGATCCATCACACCGGCGTATCTGGGGAGAACGCAATGAAGACGATGAACACGCAGCGCGGCATGACTCTGACCTCGTTCCTGGTCGTCCTGATCGTGGTTGCCTTCGGCCTGTATATCGGCATGAAGCTGTTCCCGATGTACCAGGAGTACTACTCGGTGCGGTCGGCGATGAAGAGCCTGGCCAAGGAGCCGGGCGTGGGCAACATGGAGCCCGGACGTGTCCAGGACCTGTTCTTCAAGCGTCTGTACATCAACTACTCCGAGAACGTGAAGCCGGCCAACGTCACATTCGATCGCATCGATGGCGGCTGGAACATGAAGGTCAACTACGAAGTGCGCCGTGCAATGATCGGCAACCTCGACGTGGTGGGCCGGTTTGATACCAACCAGGAATTGACCCGTAGCGGTGCCGAATAAACCTTTCCAACGCGGTGACCTGATCGGTCACCCCTTCCACGATCCGGGTCTGCTGCAGCAGGCCCTGACGCATCGCAGTGCCGGCACGCCCAACAATGAGCGGCTGGAGTTCCTCGGCGACAGCATCGTCAACATGATGGTGGCCCAGGCGCTTTACGAGCGCTGGCCCAAGGCCGACGAGGGCGCGCTGACCCGCGCCCGGGCCGAGCTGGTGCGCGAAGGCGCGCTGGCGGTGATCGCGCGCACCCTGCAGCTGGGCGACCGGCTGACCCTGGGGCCCGGCGAGATGAAGTCCGGCGGCCAACGCCGGGACTCGATCCTGGCCGACGCGCTGGAGGCCGTGGTCGCGGCGATCTACCTGGACGCCGGCTTTGCCGCCTGCCAGGCGGTGGTGCTGCCCTGGTTCAGCCCCTCGATGGAGGCGCTGCCGGCCACCGGCAAGCCGGAGAAAGACCCCAAGACGCGCCTGCAGGAATGGTTGCAGGCCCGACAGAAGGCGCTCCCACAGTACGAACTGGTGTCAGAATCGGGTGACGATCACGCCAAGACCTTCCGGGTACGCTGCGGCGTAACCGATCCTGCCGTCAGCACCGAAGGCGAAGGTGCCTCGCGACGGCTGGCCGAACAACAGGCGGCCGCCGCCGCCCTCGAGCAACTGGATTCCAAGTGAGCGAAGCAACCCCCCATCGTAGCGGCAGCGTGGCCGTCATCGGCCGCCCCAATGTCGGCAAATCCACCCTGACCAACGCGCTGGTCGGCGCCAAGGTCAGCATCGTGTCCAACCGGCCGCAGACCACGCGCCACCGGCTGCTCGGCATCGCCAGCTATCCGGAAGGGCAGCTGGTGCTGGTCGACACGCCCGGGCTGCACAAGGTGCAGAAGCGCGCCATGAACCGGGTGATGAACCGCGCGGCGCGCGGCTCGCTGGAAGGGGTCGACGCCGGGCTGCTGGTGATCGAGGCCGGCCGCTGGGACGAGGAAGACACCCTGGCCTTCAACGTCCTCAGCGATGCGGGCGTGCCGGTGGTGCTGGTGGTCAACAAGATCGACCGCCTCAAGGACAAGGGCGCGCTGCTGCCGTTCCTGCAGGAAGTGACCGCTGGCCGCAACTTTGCCGCCGTGCATCCGATTTCCGCGCAGAAGCGCAACGGCCTGGACGCGCTGGTGCGCGACGTGCTGAAGCTGCTGCCCGAGGCCCCGCCGATGTTCGGCGAGGATGAGATCACCGACCGCAGCCAGCGTTTCCTGGCCGGTGAGCTGGTCCGCGAGCAGCTGATGCGCCAGCTCGGCGAAGAGCTGCCGTATGCCACCACGGTGGAGATCGAGCGCTTCGTCGAAGACGGCAATCTGCTGCGCATCGGTGCGGTGATCTGGGTCGAACGCGAAGGCCAGAAGGCGATCGTGATCGGCAAGGGCGGTACCCGCCTGAAGGATATCGGCGCCAAGGCCCGCATGCAGATGGAACGTCTGTTCGGTGCCAAGGTGTTCCTGGAAACCTGGGTGCGCGTGCGCGAGGGCTGGTCCGACGACGAAGCCGCGCTGAAGGCCTTCGGCTACGAATGAACCGCCACGGGCGCGCGCAGTGGCGCGGCGTCCGTCGTGTCCCGGCGAGCGCCGCGGTCGAACCCCACCGGCCGGCGCCGGTCGGGAGGTAGGCCGTGCGCATCGAGGATGAACCGGCCTTCGTTCTGCATGCCCGCCCCTGGCGGGAGACCAGCCTGCTGGTGGAAGTACTGACCGAACAGCATGGCCGCATCGGCCTGCTGGCGCGGGGCGTGTCCAGTGCCCGCAGCCAGCCGTTGCGGGCGGCACTGCAGCCCCTGCAATGGATCCGGCTGAGCGCGGTACAGCGCGGCGAACTGGCGCAGCTGCGCGGTGCCGAGGCACTCGATGCCGCGCCGCGGCTGGTCGGCGATGCGATGCTTGCCGGCTTCTACATCAACGAACTGCTGCTGCGGCTGGCGCCCCGGCAGGACCCGCTGCCCGATCTGTATGACGCCTACGCCGTGGTCCGCCAGCGGCTGCGCGACGGTGAGCCGTTGGCCTGGACGTTGCGCCGCTTCGAACGGGACCTGCTGGATGCGCTCGGGGTGGGGTTCGACCTGACCCATGACGGCGAGGGCGAGCCACTCGATCCGGCCGCCCGCTACGAGCTCGACCCGGGCGATGGCCCGCGCCGCCTGCTCAGCGACCGCGGGGCCGACCAGCGGCGCGGCGCGGCCACCGGCAGCGCGCTGCTCGCGCTGGGGGCGGACCGCCTGCCCGGCGCCGAGGACCTGGCCAGCCTGCGCCGCAGCATGCGCGCGGTGCTGCTGCACCACCTGGGCGGGCGGGGCCTGAACTCCTGGGAGATGCTCGACGACCTGTCGCGCCGGCGCTAGCGCCGGGGGCTGCCCGGCGCGGGGAGTCTCAATGCAACAGCGCTTCCACTGCCGCGCGGAACTGGGTCTGCGCGCCGCCGGACTCCGGTGCCTGGTGCAGCTGGCGCACGGCCCGGGCCAGGCGCGCGGCGCCGACGAAGCCGCAGCTGGCCTGCAACCGGTGCAGCTGCCCGCGCAGGGCACGCACATCCTGCTGCAGCAGGGCCTGGGCGACCGCGTCGCGCACCCCGGGCAGCTCGGCCAGGAACAGTTCTCGCAGGGCGATGAGATGGTTGCGCTGCCCATTCAGGGCGGCCAGCGCGGTGGTTTCGTCCCAGTCCTGGCGGTCGCCCTCGGCGCTGGCGCCGGCCCCGGCCGCCGTGCCGCCGGGGCTGTTGACCAGCGCGCGGCGCACCGCCTTGAGCAGCTGTTCGCGGGTGAGCGGCTTGATCAGCGTTTCGCTGAAGCCGGCCTCGCGCAGCCGGGCGTGGATGCTGCTGTCGCCATCGGCCGTATGCGCCAGCGCCGGGGTGTCCGGCCGCGAGCGGCGCAGGGCCTGCAGCAGCTCGGTACCGTTGCCGTCGGGCAGGTTGACGTCGATCAGCCACAGGTCATGACCACCGCCGTTGGCGCGGTCCATCGCGGTGGCCAGCGAATCGGCGGTGTCGACCTCGGCGGGCAGGGTCTCCAGCGCGGCCTTGAAGAAGCCGCGGCTGATGGTGTCGTCCTCGACGAGCAGGAATCGGGGCATGGGATCCCGCGGGGTCATCTGCATTGGGGCTGCCTCCATGTCAGCTGTGGCCCATATTAAACACGTCCGGGGCCGCTGCAAACGGTTTCTGAGCAGCGCAATGCCTCCATCTGCGACAATACGCACCCTTTTTGCCCGCAGCCTGTTGCCACGTGGCCCGAACCCGCTCCCGCCTCGACCGTACTCCCTTCCAGACCGACATCCTCGATCTCAGCCACGATGGCCGTGGCGTGGCCCGCCGTGACGGCGAGGGTGGCAAGGTCACCTTCGTCACCGGCGCGCTGCCGGGCGAAGTGGTGACTGCCGAACCGACCGCCCGCAACCGCCACTTCGACGAGGCGCGCACGCTGGAGGTGGTCACCGCCTCGCCGCAGCGCGTGACGCCGCGCTGCCCGCATTTCGGCGTCTGCGCCGGCTGCGTGCTGCAGCACCTGGAGGAGTCGCAGCAGATCGTGGCCAAGCAGCGGGTGCTGATGGACAACCTGACCCGCATCGGCCACGTCACCCCGGGCGCCGTGCTGCCGCCGCTGGTGGGCGACAGCTGGGGCTACCGCCGCAAGGGGCGGTTCTCGGTGCGCCGGGTCGAGAAGAAGGACAAGACCCTGGTCGGCTTCCGCGAGCAGGACCCGCGCTTCGTCGCGGACCTGTCGCAGTGCCTGACCGTGATCCCGGAGATCGGCAGCAAGGTCGGCGCGATGGCCGCCTTCATCGAAACCCTGGACGGCAAGCGCGATATTCCGCAGATCGAGTTCATCGCCGGCGACGAGGCGATCATGCTGACGATCCGCCACATGCAGCCGCTCAGCGAGGCCGATCGCGCCGCGTGGACCGCCTTCGGGCAGGAACATGGGTTTGCGATCTCGCTGCAGCCCGGCGGCGTGGAATCGGTGCAGCCGCTGTGGCCGGCCGAGGTGCCGCTGTCGTTCAAGCTGGCGCCGTGGGATGTCGAGCTGGCCTTCCGGCCGCTGGACTTCATCCAGGTCAATGCGTCGCTCAACGTGAAGATGATCGCGCTGGCGCTGGAACTGCTCGATGCCGGCCCGGATGAGCGGGTGCTCGATCTGTTCTGCGGCCTGGGCAACTTCACCCTGCCGCTGGCGCGCACCGTGCGCGAAGTGGTTGGCGTGGAAGGTGATCCCGGGCTGGTCGCGCGTGCGCGCGAAAACGCCGAGCGCAATGGCCTGTCCAACGCCCAGTTCCATGCCGCGGACCTGACCCAGGACCAGCGCCAGACGCCGTGGATGCGCCAGGGCTTCGACAAGCTGCTGCTGGATCCGCCGCGCTCGGGCGCCATCGAAGTGCTGCAGCAGCTGCCGCTGGATCAGTTCAAGCGCATCGTCTACGTCAGCTGCCATCCCGGTTCGCTGGCGCGCGATGCGGGCTATCTGGTCAACGAAAAGGGGTTTACCCTGGTATCGGCCGGCGCGATGGACATGTTCCCGCACACCGCGCATGTGGAAAGCATCGCGGTGTTCGAGAAGCGCTGACGCACCTCGCCGGCCGCGGCTGCTAGGGCAGCACGGCCGGCGCGTTCTGCCACTGTCCGTCCACCCACACGAACGCCATCGCCTGGCGGCCGCGCTCGTTGGCAACGGTGGCGTCGACCTGGCATTCGATCACCGGCGCCTCGTCACCGACGCTGCAGTCCTCCACGCCGACGACCTCGGCCGTACGTGCCGCCGCCAGCAGGTAGGCGCGCATGGTGTTGTCCGCGTCCTGCGCGGCGCGCGCAGCGAAGTCTCCGCGCAGCAGGACCTGCACGCGGTCCGTCGGCGGAACGGGCACCGGGAGGTGGCGCTGGTCGATCGGCATCGTCCAATGTCCCTGCGCGTGGGTAAAGCGCAGCAGGCGATGGACCGGCTCCGGACCGGCCTGCGCGGTCGTGATGCAGTCCACCGTGGGGACGGCGGCGCCGTTGCGCGGCATGCAGCTGGACACCGCCAGCAGGCGGGGACGAAACGCCTCGGCGACCATGCGGCTGCTGTCGGTGGCGGGCCGGTCGGCGATGGCGGCATCGAACAGTGCGTCCATTGCCGACTGGGCCTGCGCCAGCGTGGGGAGGGCCGGCGCGGCAGCGCTGGCGGCCAGCGGGAGCAGCACCAGGGCGGCGAGGGCGATGTGGCGCAGGGCGGGGCGACGGCGTGTCATCGGAGCGGGATCCTTGCAGGGGGCGCGCAGTGTAGGCGGCACGCGGCCATACTGTGCGCATGGGCATTGAAATCGAACGCAAATATCTCGTCACCGGCGACGGCTGGCGCACGGCCGCGCACGCGGTGATCCCGATGGCGCAGGGCTACATCAACGACGCCGCCGCGCTCGACAGCGGCGCGCAGAAGGCCTCGGTGCGGGTGCGCATCCAGGGTGAACAGGCCTTCCTCAACCTGAAGTCGCGCGAGATCGGGCACACCCGCCAGGAATTCGACTACCCGATTCCGGTGGACGACGCGCGCGCGCTGCTCGCGCTGAGCGTGGGCGGGCTGATCGACAAGCGCCGGCACCTGGTCGAACACGGCGGGCTGGTCTGGGAGGTCGACGAGTTCCTCGGCGACAACGCCGGGCTGGTGGTCGCCGAGGTCGAGCTGGAGCGGGCCGACCAGTCCATCGCGCTGCCTGCGTGGGTGGGGGCGGAAGTCACCGACGACGTGCGCTACTACAACCTGGCGCTGGCCGCCCATCCGTTCAGCCGCTGGGCCGCGTAGCAGCGGGCGCAGGGCGCGTCTCCGCTCGGCGTGCGGTTCGCGCACGAAAACCAGCCGGAATCCCCCATGTAGTGCCGGCCGCTGGCCGGCTTCGGCGAGGCGCCAGTGGTCCCGGTACGTGGGCCGCGATGCCCTTGTGGGCGAACTAAAGGAGGAGGGGGCGGCCGCAGGCCGACGCCGGGGGACATTCGCCGGCAAGGGCATCGTGGCCCAGCGCCCGACACCACTAACCGCAGGGCGTGGTTGAGAGCGCACACCGTGCGTGCCACGCGGATCGCAGACGCCCCCTTTTGTACGCAGACCGGCATCCCCATCTTGGCCGGATGAAAATCGATATCTGGTCTGACGTGGTGTGCCCCTGGTGCTGGATCGGCAAACACCGGTTCGAGCAGGGCCTGGCCCTTCTGGGCGACGATGCGCCCGAGATCGAGGTGCGCTGGCGGCCGTTCCTGCTGGATCCGGACGCCGGCACCACGCCGGTGCCATTGCGCGAGGCCTATCTGGCCAAGTTCGGCAGTGCCGAGCGTACCGAACAGATCCTCTCCCAGACCCAGACCACCGCGCGCGCTGAAGGCCTGCCAATGGACTTCGACCAGGGCCAGGTGCGGGTCACCACGCTGCCGGCGCACCGCCTGCTGTGGCTGGCCGGGCGTGAGGGCGTGCAGGCGGCGGTGGGCGAGGCCCTGTTCCGTGCGCATTTTGTCCACGGCCGCAATCTGGCCGATCCGCAGACGCTGATCGAGGCCGCCGCCGCCGGCGGGATCGCGGCCGATCGGGTGACCGCGCTGCTGGCCGGCGACGAAGGCCTGGAGGAGATCCAGGCGCAGCTCGCCCAGGCCCATGCGGTGGGCATTCAGTCGGTGCCCACCTTTGTGATCAATGACCGCTACGCGCTGCAGGGCGCCCAGCCGCCCGAGGCCTTCGCCGAGGCGCTGCGGCAGATCGCGGCCGAGGGCGCGGCGGACGCATCCTGACCGGCCTGGCCACGGCCGCGCGGGCGTGGGCCACAGAGCGCGGGCGCTCCAGCAAGACGAAAGCAAGCAAACGCGGCGCCCCGTATTGGAGATGACCCATGCTCGTGATCGGCGTCGCCGGGACCGAACTCACCGCCCAGGAGCGGCAATGGCTGCAGCATGATGCCGTGGCCGGTGTCATCCTGTTCAAGCGCAATTTCGCCTCGCGCGAGCAGGTTGCCGCACTGTCGGCCGCGATCCGCGCCGCCGCGCCGCGTCCGATCCTGATCTGCGTGGACCAGGAAGGCGGCCGCGTGCAGCGCTTCCGTGACGGCTACAGCGCGCTGCCGCCGCTGCAGGGCTTCGACGCGCAGTACGCCAAGGACCCCGAGGCCGCGCTGGCCCTGGCCGAGCAGCATGCCTGGCTGATGGCCAGTGAAGTGCGCGCCAGCGGTGTGGACCTGAGCTTTGCGCCCGTGGTCGACCTGGGCCGGGGCAACCTGGCCATCGGCGACCGTGCCTTCAGTGCCGATCCGGCCGTGGTGGCGGCATTCACCCGTGCCTACGTGCGCGGCATGCACAGCGTGGGCATGGCGGCCACGCTCAAGCATTTCCCCGGCCACGGCACGGTCAAGGAAGACACCCACGTCGACGATGCCAGCGATCCGCGCACGCTCGACGAACTGCGCGCGCTGGACCTGGTGCCGTTCGTGGCCGGCATCGATGCCGGTGCCGACGCGGTGATGATGGCCCATGTGGTCTACCCACAGGTGGCGCCGGAACCGGCAGGCTACTCGCCCCGCTGGATCGAGCAGATCCTGCGCGGGGAGATGGGCTTCCGCGGCGTGGTGTTCTCCGACGACATCGGCATGGCCGCCTCGTTCTCCGCCGGTGGCGTGAAGGCGCGCGTGGATGCGCACCTGGATGCCGGTTGCGACGTGGTGCTGGTCTGCCACCCGGAACTGGTGGAAGAATCGCTGCACGCGGTCGAAGGCCGCTCCCTCAATACCGCCGCGCTGCTGGGCCTGATCGGCCGCGGCGCGCTGGGCTGGGACGGCCTGCTGGCCGATACCCGCCACGGCAACACCCAATCCCGTTTGCTTGACACCCTTGGAAGAACCGTCTGATGCCCAACCTCACCATTTCCCAGGCCCTGGCCCAGGCCGACCTGCTGGTCGACCGTCCCACCATCGACAAGGCCATCGGCGGCATCGCTGACGCCATCGCGCGTGACTACAAGGGCGAAGTGCCGTTGTTCCTGTCGATCATGCACGGCGCACTGCCGTTCGCCGGCCAGCTCGCGCTGGAACTGGGTGCCCGCGGCCAGGACGTGCAGTTCGATTACCTGCATGCCACCCGCTACCGCGGTGAAACCACCGGCGGCGACCTGGTCTGGAAGCACAAGCCGGCCACCGCGCTGTTCGGCCGTCGCGTGCTGCTGGTCGACGACATCCTCGATGAAGGCTACACGCTGCAGGGCGTGCGCACCTGGTGCCTGGAACAGGGCGCGACCGACGTGCGCATCGCTGCGCTGACGGTCAAGCAGCACGACCGTGCGCTGCCGGACATCAAGGCCGATTACGCCGGTATCGATCTGCCCGACCGTTACGTGTTCGGCTTCGGCATGGACGTCAACGAGACGCTGCGCTGCGTGCCGGCCATCTACGCGATGAAGGAATGATGGAACACATCGCACTGGCCGTCATCGGCGGCACCGGCGTCTACAAACTGGCCCAGCTCGACGATGTCAGCAGCCACCAGGTCGAGACCCGCTACGGCACGCCGTCCGGCCCGATCCGGGTGGGCACGCTGCTCGGCCAGCGCGTGGCGTTCCTGGCCCGCCACGGCGAAGGCCATTCGCTGCCGCCGCACAAGATCAACTACCGGGCCAATCTCGCTGCACTGCAGCAGATCGGCGCGACGCGCGTGCTCGCGCTCAATACCGTTGGTGGCATCACCGATGCATTCGGTCCGCGCGTTCTGGCCTGCCCGGACCAGCTGATCGACTACACCTGGGGACGCATCTCCACGCTGTGCGAAGAGCCGGGCAGCGAGGTGCTGCACGTGGACTTCGGGCATCCGTATACGCCGATGCTGCGCAGCAAGGTGCTGGCCGCCGCCAAGGTCACCGGCGTGCGCCTGCAGGATGGCGGGTGCTACGGCGCCACGCAGGGGCCGCGCCTGGAAACCAATGCGGAGATCGCGCGGATGCGTCGCGACGGCTGCGATCTGGTCGGCATGACCGGCATGCCCGAAGCGAGCCTCGCGCGCGAACTCGGGCTGGATTACGCGTGCCTGGCCATCGTGGCGAACTGGGCGGCCGGGTGTGGCGATGGCGACGAAATCACGATGGCCGAAGTACTGGCCAACGTCGATGCCGCGTCGGCGGGTTTGCCGGAACTGATCGGGGAATTGGCGCGGGGGTGATTGTCATTGCGGAACAAGCTTTGCATACTCCGGCAGTGCGCTGGTTGAGCGTACACCACCCATTCATTGAAGAAGGTCTCGCATTACCATGCCGAACGGTACCGTCAAGTGGTTCAACGACGCCAAGGGATTTGGCTTTATCTCGCCGGAGGACGGCAGCGCCGACGTCTTCGCGCACTTCTCCGCGATCAACGCCAAGGGTTTCCGCAGCCTGCAGGAAGGCCAGCGTGTCACGTACGACGTGACCCAGGGCCCGAAGGGCGCCCAGGCTTCGAACATTGTGCCGGCTGAGTGATTTTCTCGGTTGAGCATTGAAAACCCCGCTTCGGCGGGGTTTTTTTTGCGCACGGTGTGAACTTGATCACGCTCATAGGGACATGACATGACGCAGCCGCGCACGGTGGCGATCATCGGTTACGGCACGGCCGGCCAGGCATTGTCGATTCTTCTTTCACGCGATCATCACGTCGTGCACGTATTCGAGCGCGCGAAAGCACCCGGTCCGGTGGGCGCCGGTTTCCTGCTGCAACCCAGCGGCCTGGACGTGTTGTGGCAGATGGACCTGTTGCCACAGGTCCTGCGACATGGCGCGCCGGTGCAGCGCCTGTACGGGGAAACGCCCTGCGGGCGCGCCGTGATGGACATGCGTTATGCCGCACTGGATGCGCACCTGCACGGCGTGGGCATGCAGCGCGGTGCGTTGTTCACGCTGTTGGCACAGGCCTGGGAGCAACCGGGCAACCTGCAGGCCGATACCGCGATCGTCGAGGTGGACAGCGACACGGGGCGCGTACGCGATGCGCGCGGGCAGTGGCACGGGCCCTACGATGTGGTGATCGCCGCCGATGGCGCCGCCTCCACGCTGCGTGCGCAGGTGGAGGGCGCGCGGCACGATCGTGAGTATCCGTGGGGGGCGTTGTGGTGCCTGCTGCCGCGCGGCGACTGGCCGCATGTCGACGAACTGCGCCAGCGTTACCTGATGGCGCGCAGGATGATCGGGCTGCTGCCGGTCGGAACGCGGCCGGGTGATGACACGCCGCGGCTGAGCTTCTTCTGGAGTCTGCCGCGCGATCGCTTCGCGCACTGGGAACGCGACGGCATGGCGCGCTGGCTGGACGACGTCGCGGCGCTCTGGCCGGAAGCGCACGGGTTGCTGCAGGACGTAGCCCCGGAGGCGCTGGCACGCGCGAGCTATCGCGACACGCGCATGCGGCAGTGGCATCGCGGCCGGCTGGTGCTGGCCGGCGACGCGGCGCACGCGATGAGCCCGCAGCTGGGGCAGGGCGTGAACATGGCCTTGCTGGATGCGATCGCGCTGCGCGATGCGCTGCGTGCGCACCCCGATCTGACCGCCGCACTGCAGGCGTATCAGCAACGGCGACGCGCGCATGTGGCGATCTATCACTACTGGAGCCACTGGCTGACGCCGTTGTTCCAATCCGAACGCGACACACTGGCGCGTGCCCGCGACGTGCTGTTCGGTCCGATGGGGCGCGTGCCAGGCGGGCGCGGACACATGCTGCGCGTGCTCAGCGGCACGCAGCATGGCTGGATGGGTCGCTTGCCGTTGTCGCCCGGGTTCGTCACGGCAATGGATGAACACGGTGCTGCCGGACGCATGCGCTGATAACGCCGCGTCATGAGGTGAATGCGCGCGCGTGAAGACGGATCGGCAGTGTGTTGACGGTGAACTCACCGACAACGTGAGACAACACCAAGGCAAACGCAGTGTGCGTGTGCGCCTTGCGCCACCCGACCCGGATGTGCCTGTCACCACGGATCATTCCGTGCCGGTGCGCCTGCGCCCCAGGTCCTGCAGGGACCGTTATCCGAAGGAGATTGACATGTTGTTCTCGGCCGACACTCTCGAACGTGAACTCAGCACGCTGCGCGGTCTGTTGCAGATGCTGCACGAGGATCAGCCGGATGTGATGGAAGACGTATTCGAATTCCATGTCACCAGCCTCATCACGCATACCGCGCCGGAACACCACCCGCGCATCCGCACGGCAGCCCACGACATGCTGGTGGCGATCCGGCAGCAACCCACGCGCGCCGTGTCGCGCTCATCGGACATCCAGTTGATGCCGGAGACGCTCGTTCCTGCGATGTAGTCCACGCGGCGCGCGGTGACGGGCCGGCCGCTAACGCGGCGGCAATGCGATGGCCTCGTCTTCGACGCAGGCCACCAGCCGCTCACCGTTGACCAGCACCGGCGCGATGCCGGCGGTGAACCGCGAGAATGCCGGCAGCACGGTGAGGCCCTCGCGCAGCCAGAACGCCGGCCAGCGCCGCTGCATGCCGGGCAGCCGCGCCAGGGGATGCAGGTGGCCGCACAGCACATGCAGGCGCGCATGCGGGCGCGGGTCGTGGCGCAGCAGGAACGGCCCTTCCTGCACGGTTTCGCCCAGCAGTTCGATGCCGAGGTCTGCCTTGGGCAGCGCACGATCGTGGTTGCCGGCCAGCGCGCCGATCTGCAGCGCGGGATGCTGTTCGCGCCAGCCCTGCCACTGCCGGTACCACGCGGCGCGATGCGCCACACCGTGCAGGACATCGCCCAGGATCCACAGTGTGTCCACGGGCTGCTGCTGCAGCAGGTGCGTGAGGCGTGCCAGATCATCGCCGGTGCCGCCGCTGGGCAGGCCGATGCCGGCGCGCCGGAACAGGTCGGCCTTGCCCAGGTGCAGGTCGGCGATCAACACCGCACGGCGTGCCGGCCAGTACAGCGCACGCGCACCGAGCAGCTGCAGCGTCTCGCCGGCCAGCGTCAGCGACAGGTCATTGCCCATGTCGTTTCTCCAGTTGCCGCGCTGCACGCAGCACGCGGGTCTTCCAGTCTTCGTTGCTGAGCTGGCCGCGCATGCGCTCGGCCCAGAGCGGAAACGAGAACGGGCCGAGGCTGCCCAGCGTCTGCACATGCAACGTGCGCGCCTGGCAGCGCTGCAGTGCCGCCGCCAGACCGCCAAGGTCGAGCTGACTGTGCAGCACTTCGTGTTCGGCGAGCGTCAGCAGGATGTGATCCGGATCGTGCTGGCGCAGCACGTCGTACAGCAGACCGCTGGACGCCTGCAGCTGGCGCAGGCTGCGCGGTGTGCGCCCCGGCAAGGCCGGCACCAGCATGCCGGACACACGGGCGATATCGCGGAACTGCCGGCGTGCCAGCTCACCGAGATTGAGGCTGTCGCGCAGGTCGTCGAACAGGCCCTCCGGCTGCAGCAGCCGCTGTATCAGCGCCGGCTCCACCGCGACCGCATGCGCAGGCGCCAGCACGAAGCCATAGTCATTGGCGGCGTAGGCGAAGGTGTTGGTCTGCAGGCGCGTCCAGCGCATCGCCATCAACGCGGCGATGCCTTCGTTGACCTGCCGCCCCGCGAACGGATACACGAACAGGTACTGGCCCTCACGGCGGAGCGCGGTTTCCACCAGCAGCCGCGACGGGCCCGGCAGCACCGACAGGCGCGCCTGCAGTTGCAGCAGCGGCGCCAGCCAGCGCAGTTCGGCGCTGTCGCCGGGCGTCTCCAGCACCGCCTCCATTTCGCGGCCCAGTGCGTCGGACAGCGGCAACCGGCCGCCCTGCCAGCGCGGCACCACGCCGTCGCCGCCACGGGCCAGGCGCACATACGCGGTCATCTGCTCCAGCCGGACCAGTTCCAGCAGGCGCCCGGCAAACTGGAAACGGTCGCCGGGACGCAGCCGTCCCACGAACTGTTCTTCCACCGCGCCCAGCCGGCCGCCGCGCAGGAACTGCACCGTTACGCTGCCGTCGCTGGTGATGGTGCCGATCGACAGGCGGTGACGCAGCGCCACGCGACGGTCGTGGACGCGGTAGACGCCATCGTCGTCGCGAACGACGCGATGGAAGTCCGGGTACTGCGCCAGCGCGCGGCCGCCCTGCACGATGAAGGCCAGCACGCCGGCCCACTGCGTCGCCTCCAGGCTGGCGAAGGCGTTGGTGCGGCGCACCTGCGCGAACAACGCATCGGCATCGAAGCCACCGCCGAGCGCGCAGCTCACGCAATGCTGGGCGAGCACGTCCAGCGACAGCTGCAGCGGACGTCGTGCTTCGATCACGCCCTCGGCCAGTGCGCGTCGCGCCGCCGCGTACTCCACCAGTTCCAGCGCATGCGAGGGAACGCAGATGATGTGCCCGGATTCACCGGGACGATGGCGTGCCCGGCCGGCACGCTGCAGCAGGCGCGCGATGCCCTTGGGGCTGCCGATCTGCAGCACCTGGTCCACGGCGGGGAAGTCCACGCCGAGATCCAGGCTGGACGTCGCCACCACGCAGCGCAGGCGACCTTCGCGCAGACCTTCCTCGGCCGCGCGGCGCAGCGCAGGGTCCAGCGAACCGTGGTGCAGTGCCAGGGTCGCCGGGTCCTCCGGCCACACCGCCGTCAACGCCTGGTGCCACAGTTCCGCCTGCGCACGGGTGTTGGTGAACAGCAGGCTGCTGCGTGCCGACAGCAGGCGCTCCAGTACGCGCTGCAGCTGCGACAGGCCCAGATGGCCGGCCCACGGAAAGCGTTCGCCGTGCGCCGGCAGCAGCGTCTCCAGCGTCATCGGGCGGGGGCGGGCGCCTGACACCAGCGGCGCGTCGGGCTGGTCGGGCAGCAGCACCTGGCGCGCTTCGTCGAGGTTGCCGAGCGTGGCCGACAGCCCCCATACCTGCAGCGCCGGCAGCGCATCGCGCAGTCGACGCAGGTTCAACTGCAGCAGCACGCCGCGTTTGTTGCCGAGCAGTTCATGCCACTCGTCGACCACCACGCAGCGCAGCTGCTGCAGGCGCGCCATCGTATCGGGATAGCTCAGCAGCAACGCCAGCGATTCGGGCGTGGTGACCAGTACATCCACGCGCCCCTCGCGCGCCAGGCGCTTGTCGCGCGCGCTGGCATCGCCGGTGCGCAGGCCGACCTGCCAGTCCAGGCCCAGGGCGGACAACGGCTCGCGCAGCGCACGCGCGGTGTCGGCGGCGAGCGCGCGCAGCGGTGTGATCCACAGGACCTGCAGGGCCGGCACGCGTTTGCCGCCGCGGCCCGCGATGCGCGGCGGCGGATCGGACAGTGCCTGCAGCAGGGGGCCGCCGAACATCGCCAGGGTCTTGCCGCTGCCGGTGGGCGTGTGCAGCAGCCCCGACGCGCCGGCCAGGTAGTGACGCCACATGGTTTTCTGGAACGGCAGCGGTGCCCAGCCGCGGCTGGCGAACCACGCCACCAGGCGCGCCATCGCCTCGCGCCGCGTCACCGCGCCAGCGCCTGCAGCTGGGCCAGGGTGTCCGCCTCGCTGGCCGGCTTGTCCTGCCGCCAGCGCAGGATGCGCGGAAAGCGCACCGCGATGCCGGACTTGTGCCGGCTGCTGCGGTTGACGCCTTCGAAGCCGAGTTCGAACACCTGTTCGCCGCGCACGCTGCGCACGGGCCCGAAGCGTTCGAGCGTGTTGGCGCGGATCCAGCGGTCCAGCGCGAGGATTTCCGTGTCGTCCAGCCCCGAGTACGCCTTGGCCACCGGCACCAACCGGTCGCCGTCCCACACGCCGAAGGTGTAATCGGTGTACAGCGTGCTGCGCCGGCCGTGGCCGGACTGCGCGTAGATCATCACCGCATCGATGGTCAGCGGGTCGATCTTCCATTTCCACCAGTCGCCGCGACGTCGCCCGCTCTGGTACGGCGAAGTGCCGCGCTTGAGCATGAGTCCTTCGACGCCACGTTCGCGGGCACCCGCCCGCAGCGCGGCGGCGGCGTGCCAGTCGTCGGGATGCAACTGCGGGGAGAGCTGCAGCCGCGGGTCGCCCAGGGTCTCGAGCACAGTCGCCAGCGCGGCGCGCCGCTGCGTCAGCGGCTGCAGCCGCAGGTCCTGCCCGTGCAGTTCCAGCAGGTCATAGGCGAGCACGCGCACGGGCGTGTCGCGCAGTGTCTTGGGGCCGGGCGCGCGGCGCTGGATGCGGGTCTGCAGCGCAGTGAACGGCAACGGCTGCGGATCGCCCTCGCGCCAGGCGAGCAGTTCGCCATCGATCACGCAGCCGTCCGGCAACGCCATCGCGGCCGCCTCGATTTCCGGGAAGCGGCCATCCAGACGTTCCTCGCCGCGCGACCACAGCGCCACCTCGCCCTGGCGCCGCAGCAGCTGCAGGCGGATGCCATCCCACTTCCATTCGACGCTCCAATCGCCGATGTCGCCCAGACGGTCGGCGTCGCTCTCCAGCGGAGAGGCGAGGAAGAACGGGTAGGGCTGCTGGCGGTCCTCCGGGCGTTCGGCCGGCGTCAGCAGGTCGGCCAGCAGGCCGGGCGAGGGCACCCACGCGCCGAGCATGCGCTGGGCGATGCGGGCAATGTCGATGCCGGACAGTTCCGCCAGCGCCTGCTGCACCAGCCGCTGCGACACGCCCACGCGCAACGCGCCGGTCAACAGTTTGTTGAACACCAGCCGCTCGTCGAACGCCAGCTCCCGCCACGCCCCCACCACGGTGGCGCGGCGGACCGGCTCGGCCTGGTTGGCAACCGGCAGCAGACGCTGCTCGATCCAGTCGGCGAGCGCGATGTCGGGCGCGCCGCCGGCCGGATCGTCCAGCAGCAGCGTGAGCGTTTCGGCGAGGTCGCCGACCTGGTCGTAGCTGTCATCGACCAGCCACGCGGGGGTGTCGGAGGCCTCGGCGATCCACGCGCGCAGCTCGGCGCTGCCGGCGATCTTCTGCCGCGCGCTGGTGACCTTGCCACCGGACAGCAGGAACAGCGCCCACGCCGCGTCGTGCGGTGGCGCGTGGCGGAAATAGTCGACCAGCGCGGCGCGTTTGTCGCCGGTGGCGGTGCTGCGATCCAGCGTGCGGTACAGCGCGGCGAAGCGTTTCATTCCTCGTCCCCGTAGCCGGTGGCGAAGGCTTCGGCGGCCACGCCGCGCTCGCGCAGGAAACGGATCAGCGCGTCGGTGTTGCCGTGCGTGGCGATCACCCGGCGCGCCCCGGTCTCCGCGATCGTGCGCAGCAGGTCCGGCCAGTCGGCATGATCGGAGACCACGAAGCCGCGGTCGTAGTTGCGGCGTCGGCGGTTGCCGCGCAGTCGCATCCAGCCCGATGCAAAGCCCAGCTGCACGCCCTTGAAGCGCCGCATCCAGGCGCTGCCGGCGGCCGAGGGGGGCGCCAGCACCAGCTTGCCGGCGAAGTCGCTGCCGCGCGCCTGCTCGCCCACGGTTTCAGTGGCGAGCATGGCAATGCCGGCCTCGCGGTACACCGCCACGCCGGCAGCGATCGCGCCGTGCAGCAGCGCCGGCTGCGTGTCGAGCGGCAGCAGCTCGGCCAGCACACGCTGCGCCTTGCCCAGCGCGTAGCAGAGCAGCACGGCGGCTTCGCCGCGCGCTTCGCATTCCCTGCGCCAGGCGACGATATCGGCCGCCACCTGTGGCGTGGGCGGCCAGCGGTACACCGGCAATCCAAAGGTCGCCTCGGTGATGAACGTATCGCAGGGCACCACCTCGAAGGGGGCGCAGGTGGGATCGGGTTGCCGCTTGTAGTCGCCGGAGGCCACCCAGACCTGGGCGCCGTCGTCGATGCGCACCTGCGCCGACCCCAGCACGTGCCCGGCCGGATGCAGCGACACATCCACATCGCCCAGACGGAAGCGTTCGCCGTACGCATGCGCGTCCAGCGGTACCTCGCCGAGCCGCCAGCGCAGGATCGGCACGCTGTCGGTACTGCAGTAATAGTGGCCCATGCCGCCACGGGCATGATCGCCGTGCCCGTGGGTGATCACCGCGCGCGGGACCGGGCGCCACGGGTCGATGTGGAAGTCGCCGGCCGGGCAGTACAGACCTTCCGGGCGCAGCACCACCAGGTCCGGTTTCGCAGAGGGAGAGGTCATGCCTGCACTGTGCCGCCGCGCTCGTGCAGGAGGCGAGAATCCGGCTGAACGGACGCCTGCGCGTGGATGCGGCAGAATCGGGCGATCCACTGCCACGAGGCCCGCCATGACGCCCGAGCTGTCCGCCTTCGAAACCCATGCGGTGACCAACCAGCCGCCACCGTTCGGGGGCCGGCATCTGTGGGCCGACGATCTGGCCCTGGCCGAGGCGGTGCAGCGCGAGGGCGGCGCGGCGTTCGTGCCACGTCTGGCCACGTACGGCGGCCTGGCCGGCGACGCGCTGTACCGGCTGGGATTCGATGCCAATCGCGACCGCCCGCGGCTGCGCACGCACGACGCACAGGGCCATCGGATCGACACCGTCGAGTTCCATCCGGCGTACCACGCGCTGATGGAGGCAGCCAAGTCGCACGGCGTGGCGGGCCTGTCCTGGCACGAGCCGGTACCGGGCGCGCACGTCGCGCGCGCGGCGCTGAGCTATCTGCATCATCAGGCCGAAGCCGGCACCAGTTGCCCGCTGACCATGACCCACGCGGCAGTCGCGGTGCTGCGCCAGGACCCGCTGCTGGCCGAATGGGCCGACAAGGCCGCCGCGCCGCACTACGACCCACGCGACGTGCCGATCGCCGACAAGGCCGGCATCACCCTGGGTATGGGCATGACCGAGAAGCAGGGCGGCTCGGACGTGCGCGCCAACGCGACCCGCGCCGACCCGCAGGCCGACGGCAGCTATGCCCTGGTCGGGCACAAATGGTTCTTTTCCGCACCGATGTCCGATGGCTTCCTGGTGCTGGCGCAGGCGCCGGGCGGGCTGACCTGTTTCCTGATGCCGCGGCGCCTGGCCGACGGCAACCGCAACGCGTTCCACCTGATGCGCCTGAAGGACAAGCTCGGTGACTGGGCCAATGCCTCCAGCGAGATAGAGCTGTGCGGCGCCTGGGCGCGGCGGGTGGGCGAGGAGGGGCGCGGCGTGGCCACCATCATCGGCATGGTGATGATGACGCGGCTGGACTGCATGCTGGGTGCCGCGGCGGAAATGCGCATGGCGCTGGCGCAGGCGCTGCACCACACGCGTCATCGCAGCAGTTTCGGCCGCCGTCTGTGCGACCACCCGTTGATGGCCAATGTGCTGGCCGACCTGGCGATCGAATCGGAGGCGGCCACCGTGTTCGCCCTGCGTGTGGCGCGCGCGGTCGATCTGGCGCCGCAGGATGCACAGGAGGCCGCCTTCGCGCGCATCGCCACGGCGGTGGGCAAGTACTGGGTGTGCAAGCGCGCGGCAGTGTTCGTCAATGAAGCGCAGGAATGCCTGGGCGGTGCGGGGTACGTGGAGGAATCCATGTTGCCGCGGTTGTACCGGCAGGCACCGTTGAATTCGATCTGGGAAGGCAGTGGCAACATCCAGTGCCTGGACGTGCTGCGCGCGCTGTCACGCGAGGCGCAGGTGCTGCCGGTGCTGGAGCAGGAACTGGGCAGCGTGGCCGGACGCGACGCGATCTACGATGCGGCATGGCAGACGCTGCGCGGGCAGTTGGCGGCGACCCCGGGTGAGGCGCAGGCGCGCCGCATCACCGAGCGGCTGGCGCTGCTGCTGCAGGCGGCGGTGCTGCTGCGCGCCGACAGCCCGCTGGCGGCCGCCTTCATCCGCTCACGGCTGGGTGCAGAGCACGGCATGGCCTTTGGAACCCTGCCGTCGGATCTGGATTACGCCGCCGTGCTGGCGCGCGCGCTGCCCTGATCCCCCTGCGCAACGCAGCACGCCCCTCCGGAGAGGGGCGTGCGGATGACGGCGCGATGCAGTGATGCGGCGGTGTGGCTCAGTGCTTGGCCTCATTGGCGTTCTTCTGCGCCTCGTTGGCGACGTCGCGCGCCTTGTCGGCGACCTTCTGCGCGGCATCGGCGGTGGAATCGCTGGCATGCGCGGCGGCGTCCTTGGCAGCGCTCTTGGCCTCGCCGGCGGCTTCGGAGGTCGCGGCGGCGGCGCGGTCCAGCGCCTGCTGGGTATCGGCGGCGGCATGGTCCGACGCGGCAGCGGCATCATCGGCGGCGCTGCGGGTGGCGGCGGCAGCCTTGTCGACGGCCTCGCGAGCGGCAGCGTTGGCGCTGTCGGCGGCCTGGGCCGCGTCCTGGCGTGCCTGTTCGGCTTCCGGGCCCTTGCACGCGGCCAGGGCCAGCAGCAGGGAGGCAGCCAGCAGGGAAGTGGTGATCGGACGGATGTTCATGGCGGTCTCCAGGACGGAATCGTCGGGGAGGTCAGCCTATTCATGCCGGTGTGAAGACCGGGTTGTGGCAGGCAAAGAAAAAGCCGCTGGCGAACCAGCGGCTTCTTCAGACTTGCTTGAAGAAAGAAGTTATTACTTCTTGGCTTCTTCAGCAGCGTCCTTGGCCTGCTCGGCGGTGCCTTCGGCAGCCTTGGCAGCGTCAGCAGCCTGGGCGGCAGCAGCGTCGGTGGCAGCGCCAGCAGCGGCAGCAGCGGCATCGGCCGAAGCGTCAGCAGCGGTGGTGGCGGTGTCGGCAGCAGCCTGGGCAGCGTCGGCAGCCGGGGCGCCAGCAGCAGCGGCCTGGTCGGCAGCGACCTGGGCGTCAGCGGCGGCTTCGTTGGCCGAAGCAGCAGCGTCAGCAGCCTGTTCCTGCTTGGAGCAGGCGGTCAGAGCCAGGCCCAGGGCCATCGCGATCAGCAGCTTGTTGATGCTCATTAGTGTGAATCCTCGTCGTTAGATTAGGCAACGCGCTATTGCGCGCCCGGCAACATGATGACAAGCCACGATTGGCTGTCAAGCGATCGCGCATTCATTTTTGAGAAATGCGCGTTAAACCAAATCAAATCAATTCGATAGCGATGGCAGTTGCTTCGCCGCCGCCAATGCAGAGAGTCGCAATGCCGCGCTTGGCCTCACGCTTGCGCAAGGCGTTCACCAGGGTCACCACCAGCCGCGCGCCCGAAGCACCGATCGGATGGCCCAGCGCGCACGCGCCACCATTCACGTTGACCTTGTCGTGCGGAATGCCCAGTTCGAGCATGGGCGCCATCGCCACCACGGCAAAGGCTTCGTTGATCTCGAACAGGTCGACCTGGTCCAGCGTCCAGCCGGTCTTCTCCAGCAGCTTGTGAAGCGCACCGATCGGCGCGGTGGTGAACCATTCCGGTTCCTGGGAGTGGGTGGCGTGGCCGACGATGCGGGCCAGCGGCTGCACGCCGCGTGCGCGGGCGTCATCCTCGGACAGCAGCACCACGGCGGCGGCGCCGTCGGAGATGCTGGACGAGCTGGCGGCCGTCACCGTGCCATCCTTCTTGAAGGCCGGGCGCAGGGTTGGAATCTTGGCGACGTCCGAACGGCTGGGCTGTTCGTCCTGGGCCACGCGCACCTCGCCCTTGCGGGTGGTCACGGTGACCGCGACGATTTCGTCGTCGAACGCGCCATTGGCCTGCGCGGCCTGTGCGCGGCGCACCGACTCGATCGCATAGGCATCCTGGGCTTCGCGGCTGACCTGGTACTTGTCGACCGCGCACTCGGCGAACTCGCCCATCGCCTTGCCGTCGTAGGCGTTGACCAGGCCGTCGTGGGCCATGTGGTCCACCGCCTGGAAGTTGCCGAAGCGGTTGCCGGTACGGGAATTGGGCAGCATGTGCGGGGCGTTGGACATCGACTCCATGCCGCCGGCGACCACGATGCTGGCCGACCCGGCCTTGATCAGGTCATGGCCCAGCATGATGGCCTTCATGCCCGACCCGCACACCTTGTTCAGGGTGGTGGCGCCGGTGGACAGCGGCAGCCCGGCGGCGATGGCGGCCTGGCGGGCCGGCGCCTGGCCGAGGTTGGCCGGCAGCACGCAGCCCATGATCACTTCGGAAACATCCGCCGCCGGAACACCGGACTGTTCCAGGGCCGCGGCGATCGCGGTGGCGCCCAGGGTGGGCGTGGGAACGCCGTTGAACTGGCCGAGGAAGGAACCGATGGCAGTGCGCTTGGCGGCGGCGATGACGATGTTGGACATGGCAATCTCGTTGGTGCGTGAGCGATATTCGGAATGGGTCGGCAGGCATTGGAAGCCGGCGCGAATCCCGTCAGACTGCGTGGGGGTCGGCCCAGTATAGAGGGTCGGCATTGACCGCCGGTGTCTGCCCGGATGGCAGCAGGCCGGCCATTGCGTATCGAACGTGGGGAGCAGGGATGAAACAGGTCATGGCAGTGAGGACCGTACTGGCCGGGGCATTGGCCGTGGCGCTGAGTGCGTGTGGCGGTGGTGGCGGGGGCGGCAACGTGCGGGTGGATCCGCCGCCGACCACGCCCCCGGTGACCCCGCCGGTCACCCCACCGGTGACGCCACCGGTGACGCCGCCGACCAATCCGCCGGTGCAGCCGGCGATCGATGCGCACCTGACCATCGTCAACGGCCGCAACGTGCAGGGCCTGACCGGCAAGGGCGTGCGTATCGGCGTGGTCGATTCGGGCGTCAACCGCGCCCATCCCGCGTTGTCGGGGCGGGTGGTGTCCAGCCGCGCGTACATCGACCCGCGCATCAACAATCTCAACGTGGACGACGTGGTCGGCCACGGCACAACGGTGGCCTCGCTGGCCGCCGGCCGCGCCGTGGGGGCGTGGCCGGGCGGCATCGCACCGGACGCGCTGGTGATCTCGGCACGGATCATTTCCGACCGGCGCCCGACCGATGACGGCAGCGGCAGCGGCAACGAAGTCAGCGGTGCGCTCGGGTTTGCGCCGATGCACCAGGATCTGATCGCCGATGGCGTGAAGATCATGAACAACTCCTGGGGTGGGCTGTACTGGACCAACCCGGCGGCGACCGCGCCGATCGCCAACGAGTACCGTCCCTTCGTCATCACCAACAACGGGCTGGTGGTGTTCGCCAGCGGCAACGAGAGCCGTCCCAACCCGTCCAGCATGGCGGCCCTGCCCAGCCAGGCCGGTCTCAACGGAACCCGCCCGGCCGCGGACCTGGAACGCGGCTGGCTGACCGTGACGGCAGTGGATTCGGCCGATCCGTCCAAGCTGGCGTCCTATGCCAACGCCTGCGGCGTGGCGGCGGCGTACTGCCTGGCCGCGCCCGGTACCGTGGTGTACGTGGACCCGCAGAACACCGGCGGCACGCCCAGCTATCTGTGGGGCTCGGGCACGTCCTATGCGGCACCGCTGGTGTCCGGCGCCGCCGCGCTGGTGTGGGAGAAATATCCGTACTTCACCAACGACCTGGTGCGCCAGACGCTGCTGGGCACCGCCACCGATCTGGGTGCGCCCGGCGTGGACAGCACCTTCGGCTACGGCCTGCTCAACGTCGCCAAGGCGGTCAACGGTCCGGCGCGTTTCGACTGGGGCAACAGCGTGGTCGATGTCAACGTCATGGGCCTGAATTCGGTCTGGAGCAACGACATCAGCGGCAGCGGCGGGCTGGTCAAGCGCGGCACCGGGTCACTCGGCCTGTCCGGCACCAGCACCTACACCGGCGACACGCGCATCGAACGCGGCACGCTGGCATTGCGCGATGGTGCATCGATCACCTCCAACGTGGGCATCGTCGCGCAGGCCGATGGCGCCGAGCGCGCGGTGCTGCAGTTCATGGGCAGCAGCGCCAGGGTCAAGGGCAACGTGGACAACGCCGGCAGCGTGCTGCTGCGCGAGGCGGGCACCAGCGCCACCATCGAGGGCAACTACGTGCAGCGTGCCGGCGGGCAGTACATGACCCAGCTGGGCGCCGCGCCGCTGAACGTGACCGGCACGGTCGAGCTGCAGGGAGGCGCGCTGTACCTGGTGGGTGCGGTGAGCGGTTACGTCCCGCAGGACGGACGCCGCCAGGAGCTGATCAAGGCGGGCCAGTCGCTGACCGGTGCGTTCGACAGCCTTCGCAAGGACGCCAGCATCACTCTGCTGGAAAGCCGCTTCGGTTATGACGCGCGCACCGCATGGCTGGACATCGACCGGGTCAACGTGAGTGCGGTGGCTGCAACGGCGGGCCTGGGCGCCGTCGCGCAGGGCGCCGCCGCACGGGTGGAATCGGCGTTCGAAGTGCTCGACGGCGGCGGGCCGGCTGCAAGCGGCTTCGCCGCTGCGGCGGGCCAGCTGCAGCAGGTGCAGGGCGCCGACGCGCTGTCGGCGAGCCTGGACAGCCTGTCCGGCAAAGCGCACGGACTGGCGGCGGCGATGACCTTCGACACCCTCGACATGCAGCGTCGCGCGCTGTCCTCGCGCTTCGATGCGGTGACGGCCGCGCCACGTCTGCGTGGCGCCTGGCACAGCACGCTGGGCGAGGCCGGCCAGGGGAGTTTCGCGGCCAGCGGTGTCCAGACCCAGGGCTGGATGATGGGCCAGGACACGGCGCTGGGCGGCCACGGCGTGCTGGGCTTCGCCTTCGGTGAGACCCGCAGCGCCAGCACCCGCGACTGGGGCAATGACAGCGGTCGTGACCGCCAGTCGCAGGCGCAGCTGTATGCGGGCTGGCACCAGGGGCGCGCCTATGCGCTGGGTCAGGTGGGCGCCGGCCAGTTCACCCGCGAGATCGATCGCCAGCTGCTGCTGGGCGCCGGTCAGTACGGGGTCAACGCGCGCTACGGTGGCAGCTTCAGCACCGCCAGCATGGAATCGGGCTACCGCTTCGGCGGCGACGCATTGTCGTTCACGCCCTACCTGGGCGCCGAGTACGCACGGGTGGACAGCGACCGCTTCAGCGAGAACGGCGGCGCCGGTTTCGGGTTGCGCACACAGGGCGGCACTGCCAGCCGCAGCCAGGCGCTGGCCGGCCTGCGTGCGCAGACGCGCTGGGGCGACTGGTCGCTGCGCGGCTACGCCGAATGGCAGCAGCACCTGGCCAGCCACGGGCTCGACATGCAGGCCAGCTTCGTCGGTGTGGATGCCTGGGCGCCGCTGGCCGGCCTGCAGCCGGTCCGGTCCGGAGGCCTGTTCGGGGTCTCGGTGGAGTCGTGGCTCAGCCGCAACACGCGCGTGTCATTCGGTTACGACCAGCGCTTTGGTCCGCGCGGCGACCTGCACCAGGTGGCCCTGCGCTACGCCACCGCGTTCTGACCACGCCGGGCAGCAATGCAGAAGGGCGCGATCGTCGATCGCGCCCTTCTGTTTTTCCGGCAGGACCGCGCCGTCAGTTGCGGCGCAGGGTGCCCAGTCGCGGCGTGCTGCGGCCGAGCGGCATCTTCAGCTTGCCGATCGACTGGATGCGCGATTCGGCGATCTGGTCGGCGGCGCGCTGCGGGGCGATGCCCTCGCGCTCGGACAACGCGAAGATGCGGCCGAGGTTGTGGTAGATGCTGCGGATCAGGCGCATGGCGCGTTCGCGGTTGTAGCCGTCGATCTCCAGCGACACGTTCATCACGCCGCCGGCGTTGACCGCATAGTCGGGCGCATACAGGATGCCGCGCGCATGCAGCTCATCGCCGATCTCCAGGCTGGAGAGCTGGTTGTTGGCGGTGCCGCACACGATCTTCGTGCGCAGGCGGGGCAGCGTCTGCGGATTGATCGCGCCTTCCAGCGCGCAGGGCGCGAACACGTCGGCGTTGACGTCGTAGATGTCGTCGGGCTTGACCGCCTCGGCACCGTATTCGGTGACCGCGCGCTCCACCCGGCTGCTGTCCAGGTCGGTCACGAACAGCTTGGCACCGCGGTCGCGCAGCAGCTTGACCAGTTCCATGCCGATATGGCCCAGGCCCTGCACGGCGATGCTGGCCTTGCCGACTTCCTCATGGCCCAGCTTGTGCTGCATGGCGGCCATCAGCGCCTGCAGCGCGCCGTAGGCAGTGAACGGTGCCGGATCGCCGGAACCACCGTGGACCTGGTGCACGCCGGTGACGTACTCGCTCTCCAGGTAGATGTTCTCCATGTCATTGACATCGGTGCCCACGTCCTCGGCGGTGATGTAGCGCCCGCCCAGCGAATCGACGTAGCGGCCGAACGCGCGGAACAGCACTTCGCTCTTGTCCACCTTCGGGTCGCCGATGATCACCGCCTTGCCGCCGCCCACGTTCAACCCGGCCAGTGCGTTCTTGTAGGTCATCGTGCGGCTCAGCCGCAGCGCATCGGCCAACGCCTCGTCGGTGCTGGCATACGGCCGCATGCGCACCCCGCCCAGGGCCGGGCCCAGGGTGGTGTTGTGGATGGCGATGATCGCCCTCAGACCCGCGTCGCGGTTGTGGCAGAACACCACTTGTTCGTGATCGGTGGTTTCGAGGGTTTCAAATAACATGGTGGCTCCGATGGTGCGAACGGTGGCGAACAGCGGCGAACGGACCAGCAAATGTTGGGTTGTAAAACAAAAAAAGCGACGTCGTCGGTTCGAGTGGACGGGTCGCGCGGCGCCATTCTAGTGCATTCCGCCGGAGGGCGGTGTCAGCCGCCGCCGGGGCGGGCGCCGTTAAAGTTGGTGAAGGTGCGGCCGATGCCGTGGCTACGGTGTGCAGTATCGGCAATGTCAGGATGGATGACGTGGGCGCAGTGGCGACAAGGCAGGTGCGGGACCGCGTTTCCGGGAGACCCCGGTGCTGACCTCGGCGCCGATGCTGGGTGCGTGGGGCGTGGGCGGCATGGCCGCCGTGCTGGCGCTGGTGGCCTGGCGCAGGCGCCAGAGACCCCTGCCGCGGGGGCGGGCCGAGACACGGCCGCCGCGGGCAGACGTGCGCGTGGCGCCCTCGCTGGCGGCTCCCCCGGGCGACCCTGCGGCGGTGCTGCAGGCCGGCCTGTATGCCTTGGCGCTGGTGCCGCGCGGAGGCGACCCGGCAGGTGACACCACGCCCACGCCGGCCCTGCGCGCGGCAGTGGACGCGGCGTTGTCGGCCCGCGACTGGTCCGCCCGCCACCTGCCACGGCGGCCGCAGCTGCTGCCGCAGCTGATCCAGACCGTCAACGACCAGGAGACATCGGCGCGGGCAATGGCGGCGATCATCGGCCAGGACCCGGTGCTCACCGGGAACCTGCTGCGTATCGCCAACAGCCCGGTCTACCGGTTGCAGACCCGGCCGGTGGACAGCCTGCAGCGGGCGGTGACCCTGGTGGGTACCGAGGGTATCCGCCAGATCATCAGTGCGGTGCTGGTCCAGCCGGTGATGAACCTGCAGTGCGCCGCCTTCCCGCAGTTCGATGCGGTGATCTGGGAGCACGCGCTGCTGGCGTCGCGCGCGGCCGCCGACCACGCGCGCACGGTCAGCCATGAAGATGCCTTCGCGGCACAGTGGCTGGGGCTCACCCAGGGGCTGGGCGCGGCGCTGGTGATGCGCCATCTGCTCGATGCCTGCGCCGAACACGGTGTCGCGGTGCCGCCACGGGCGCTTGCCGCCGACCTGCTGGATGACTGGACCCTGCCGGTGGCCAGCCGCATCGCCGCCGCCTGGGAGTTGCCGCCCCCGGTGCATGCCGCGCTGGAGCGGGCCGGTGCCGGCGCGCCGGACGGCCTGCTGACCAGCCTGGGATTCGCCCGCGCCGCTGCGGCGGCCAGCCTGCTGTGCCGGCATGGGCGCATGGGCCAGGCGCAGGCGCTGGCATTGCTGGAGCACCTGCAGAGCACGCCGGCGCACGCGCTGCAGTGGATCTGGCGGCGTGTGCACGGGCGCGCCGTGGAAACCCTGGACGCCGACGAGCTGCCCGCCGGTGACGGCGATGCAGGCATGGAGGCCGACGCAGACGCGACGCCGCGCTGAGCGCGGCTACAACTGCGATTCCAGCGGCAGCCAGCTGATCGCGCGCGCACTGGCGCGCAGCCACACGCTGGTGTCCGGTTCGCGGTAGAGCCAGTGCGGTGGCTGTGCGGCGCGGTCGAGCCAGCGCACCTGGCCGTGCGCGTCCAGCGCCACCCAGTAGCTCTGCGCGGGACTGGCCAGGCGCAGGTACTCGGCGCGCAGTTGCGCCGCCAGCACGGGGTCATCGAACAGCACGCCCATTTCGGTGTTGAGGTAGGCCGAGCGCGGGTCGAGGTTGAACGAGCCAACGAAGCCGCGCCGGTCGTCGATCATGAAGGCCTTGGTGTGCAGGCTGGCACCGCTGCTGCCGAACAGGCCGCCGCTGTCGGCATGCCCGCGCGATTTCAGCTCGTACAGGTGCACGCCGCTGCGCAGCAACGGGGCGCGGTAGTGCATGTAGCCGCTGTGCACGGCGGCGACGTCGTTGGCGGCCAGCGAGTTGGTCACCACCCCGACGGTCGCGCCACGTGCCACCAGCGCGCCCAGCCCCTGCGTGCCGTCTTCACCCGGCACGAAGTACGGGGAGATCAGCAGGGCCTTGTGGCGGGTGCCCGCCAGTTCGGCCGAGAGCCGCGCGACCAGCCAGTCGCTGCGGTCGTCGCGGCGGTGTTTCATCGGCGGGTCGGAGACGATCTCCACCTGGCGGGTCCAGTGCAGGTCGACGGCATCACGGTAGTACGACTGCGCCTGCTGCGAACGCGCCACGCGCGCCAGGTAGGGTTTGGCGCCGTCCAGCCCCGCTTCGTGCTCGGACTGGCGCACCAGCAGGCGCAGCTGGGCCGGGGTGTAGAACGCCAGGGCCGCGATGGGGACGGCGGTTTCGCTGTTCCAGTAGTCGTCGAAGATGCTGTTGGCCTGGTCCACCGCGTGGCCGGCGACGAGCAGGTCCAGGTCGCGGAAATTGACGTCGGTGCGTGCGCTGAAATATTCCTCGCCGATGTTGCGGCCGCCGACGATGGCCACGCGGCCATCGGCGATCCAGGATTTGTTGTGCATGCGATGGTTGACGCTGAACACGCGTTGCACCATTTCCACCAGCCGCCACAGGCCGTTGCGGTTGCGGAACGGGTTGTACAGGCGGATCTCGATGTTGGGATGCTGGTCCAGCGCCATCATCAGCGCGTCCTTGTCCTGCGCGTTCATGTCGTCGAGCAGGATGCGCACGCGCACGCCGCGCTCGGCGGCCTGGTACAGCTCACGTGCCATCAGGTGGCCGATGAGATCGTTCTGCCAGATGTAGTACTGCAGGTCCAGACTGCGCCCGGCATGCTGGGTGATCACCGCGCGCGCGGCGTAGGCATCCAGTCCGTCGGCGAGGAAGGCCACGCCGGATTCGCCGGGGTGCTCGGCCTGCAGACGCGACAGTTCGCGGTCGATGGCGGTCTGGCTGGGCAGGACCGGCAGCACCTGCGACGGGGTGCCAAGCGCCTTGGGCGTGAGGTGGTCGGCCAGCAGCAGGCCACTGAGCACCAGCAGGACCAGGATCGCCACGAAGATGCCCAGCCAGCGCAGGAGCCGGCGCCAGAACGGCGGTTTGTCGGTCATGCCACGATCCTAAGCGGCCCTGCCGTGCAGCGCGAGTGCAGGGCGGGCCGGGACCGGTCGATCAGAAGCGCTCGTCGGGGGCGAGGTAGCGCCACTGGCCGGGAACGAGCTTGCCCATCGCCACGCGCCCGATGCGCAGGCGGCGGACGCTCACGACCTCCAGGCCGACCTGGCGGCACATGTCGCGCAGCTGGCCGGGGTGCACCGGCTTGATGGCGAAGCGCAGGCGGGTTTCGTTCTGCCAGCTGACCTTGCACGGCGGCAGCGGCCAGTTGCGGAAGCTGAGGCCGTGCGCCAGGCGCTTCATGCCGTAGGGCACCAGTTCGCCCGTGACTTCCACCAGGTATTCCTGCTCAAGCGTGGCGCCGCGGTCCTTGAGGTGGGAGACGACCCGGCCGTCCTGGCTGACCACGACCAGGCCGCTGTCCTCGTCCGCCAGCGGCATGACCAGCTGCAGGGCGTGGAAATGGCGCTGCAGGAGGGTGACGCCGGTGGCGTCGAGTTCACTGCGGGTGTCCGGGGTAACCAGGGCGCACAACGCGTCGGCCGGCATGCCGGCGGGCTTGTGCAGCAGCATGCTCACCGTTTCGGCGCGGGTGGCTTCGGCGTTGTCACGCAGGACGATGACCTCGTCGGTGACCATCGCCTGCGGCTGTTCGACGACGGTGCCGTTCACGGTGACCCAGCCCCCCTCGATGTAGCGCTGGGCGTCGCCGCGTGAGCAGCCGATCAGCTGGGTCAGGCGTTTGTCGAGTCGGATCGGGTCGGTCATCGGGCAGGCAACGAAAAGCGGGAAGCGGGCGGGGAGTGTACTGGGTGGGGGCGGGTGGGCGTCAGCCGGTGGCGCCGTCCAGGTGGGTAAGGTACAGCCGCAGGTCGAATTCCAGCTGGTGGTAATCCGCTTCCATGTGCGTGCATAGCTGGTAGAAGGCCTTGTTGTGGTCCGATTCCTTCAGGTGCGCCAATTCGTGCACCACGATCATCTTCAGGAAGGGCGCCGGGGCGTCGCGGAACACCGTGGCGATGCGGATCTCGCGGCTGGCCTTGAGCCGGCTGCCCTGGACGCGCGAGACGGTGGTATGGGTGCCCAGGGCGTGTTTGAGCACCTGCAGACGGCTGTCGTAGATGACTTTGGACAGCGGGGCGGACTGGCGCAGGTAGCGGTCTTTCAGGTCCTGGGTGTAGTCGTACAGCTGGCGGTCGTTGCGCACGGTATGCAGGTCGGCATAGCGGCGCTGCAGCCAGGGCCCCAGGCGGTCGCCCGCGATCAGCTCGCGCACCTGCTGCTGCAGGGCGTCGGGGTAGCCGGCAAGGTACTTCAGGGCGGTCACGGGGAGCGGTTGGGGTGGGGCGGGCAGACCAGTATGATGGCCCCCGGAATCCCGTAAAAACAGATGCAAGGCGTATGGCGAAGGCGAATCCCCTGCAGGAGCAGCTGCTCAAGGCCGGGCTGGTCAAGAAGTCCCAGGTCTCACAGGCCGCGCGTGAACAGGTCAAGGCCCGTCACGGCAAGGCCCCGGTTGCGCCCAGCGAAAGCCAGCGCGAGGCCGAACGGGCGCGCGCGGAGAAGGCTGAACGCGACCGCAAGCTGGAGGCCGAGCGCAAGGAAAAGGCGCGCGGCCAGGAGCTGCAGGCGCAGGTGCGGCAGATCATCGAGACCAACAAGGTCAAGCGCGACGGTGAAAGCGAGTACCGCTTCAACGACGGCACTGTGATCCGCACGCTGCTGGTGAATGCCGTGCTGCGCCGGCAGCTGGCGTCGGGCGCGCTGGTCATCGCCCGCTTCGGCGAGGGCTTCGAGCTGCTGCCGCGCGCGGCGGCCGACAAGGTGCGCGAGCGCGATCCCAGCGCCATCGTGCTCGACAACGCCCAGCCGGGTGGCAGCGAGCCGAGTACCGGCAATGCCGACGACGACGCGTATTACGCGCAGTTCCAGGTCCCCGACGACCTGGTCTGGTAAGCGCGTCGGCATCCTGGTAGCGCAGACCGCGGGTCGGCCGACCAACGTGCCAGCCGACCAACGGTCGGCTCTACCGGGCGATGCCCCCATTCCCGAGGCGCGGCGCAAGGCCGTGCCCGGGGTGCGTCTGTGCGTGCGTTGCCAGGAAGAAGAGGATGCGGCGCAGCACGAGGCCGGCGGCTACAACCGCCGCGGCAGCAAGGACAGCCAGTTGCGTTGACCGACGGCGATCAGCCGTCGCCCTGGATGCCGCCAGGCGCCTGTGACGGGTCGCGCCAGCGGCGCACGGTGCGCTGGAAGAACATGTTGTTGGGCACCTGCAGCACGGTGCCTTCGTGGCCACCGTCGGTTTCCTGCAGCGTGGTGTAGATCAGGTTGACGTCGATCACCCGGCCCTTCAGGCCCGGCTTTTCGCCGTTTTCCAGCACTTCGATGTAGTCGTGCAGGCGGAACGGCCGGGTGGTGAAGATCAGCAGCGTGCAGAAGATGTTGGACAGCACGCTCCACGCGGCGAAGAACGCCACCGCGCCGACCGCAGCGAAGCCGGTGAAGGCCGTCCACAACACGGTGGCCGAGACGCCAAGAATGTTCAGTACGGTGAGCAGTGCGGCGAAATAGACCACGAACCCGGTGACGCGACGCGCGCCCATCACCATTTCCGGTGGCAGCGTGTAGTGGTCGCCCAGGCGACGGATCAGCCGGCGGCCGATCAGGCGGAGCAGCCAGGCGACGGCCACGGTGAGCAGAATCAGGCCGGCGGGCTCCACATACTGCAGCCAATCGTGGGTCCAGGCGGGCAGGCGAAGTTTCATGGGGGACGGGTTTCCTTGCGCGGTGCGGCAGACAAGGGCCCATCTTAATGCGCGGTGGCGCGCACGGCTGCAGGTCGGGTCATCCCCAGCGCGGAAGCGCGATCACCACCTGCCGCAGCAGGGCCGAAGCGCAGTACGGCGCCTGCCCGGTTGCCTGCACGCAGATATCGGGACGCTCGCCCTGCAGGTGCAGCTGTACCGACCAGGGGCCGCTGGTCAGCGACCACGCCGCCGCCAGCGATATCCACAACGCGCACACACTGGACGACATGTCAGTTCCTTGGTGAAAACCGGGGGTGGGACACAGGCTTGGATGCAGCAACGGTGGAAAAGGTTTGAATGCCCCGCAGGATCGACCGCAGCGGGCCGCTTAAACCTTTTCGGTGCCGGCGGCATCCAACGGATATGCTCGACGCCACCATGCCCGCTCCCCGCCTCGCCGACCCGGCCGACAGTGCCGACGACCACGCCCTGGTGCGTGCGGCCGTCGCCGGTGACATGGGGGCGTATGAACGCATCTACCGGCGCCATGCGCCGCGTCTGAACGCCGTGCTGTGGCGGTTGTGCGGCGGCCATGCGGCCCGCGCCGAGGACGCGCTGCAGGAGACCTTCCTGCAGGCTTGGCGCGCGCTGCCCACGTTCCGCTTCGAGAGCAGCCTGGGCACCTGGCTGCACCGGATGGGCGTCAACGCGGCGTTGATGGAACTGCGCGGGCGCGCTGGCGCCGATGCGCTGGAAACGGGCGAGGACAGCGCCGATGCGATGGCGATGCTGGTGGCCCCCGACCGCTGCGCAGGCACCGTGATGGACCTGGAGCGCGCACTGGAAACCCTGCCGCCGCGAGCGCGTGCGGTGCTGGTGCTGCATGACATCGAGGGCTGGAAACACCATGAGATCGCCGACCAGCTGCAGATGGCGGTCGGCAGTTCCAAAGCCCAGTTGCACCGTGCGCGCGGTCTGTTGCGCGCACGCCTTGGAGAATCCGCATGAACGAACACGACCCCACCCATCACGACGACGACCTGAGCGCGCGCCTGCGGGCGCTGCCGGATCGCCGGGTGCCACCGGCGCGGGTGTGGCAGGGCATCGCCGCGCAGCTGCACGACGATGCGCAGCAGCGTCGCGCGGAGGCAGCGGGCGCGGCCCAGCCGGCGCACGTGGCTGCAGCGGCGAGAGCACGGCCTCGGCCACGGCGCTGGGCGCTGGGGCTGGGCATCGGCCTGGCGGCGGCACTGGCGGTGCTGGTCGTGGTGCCGATGCCGACGCCGCATACCCCGCCGCCGTCGATGCTGCAGCGTCAGGCCGACGTGCTGGCAGGGGAATACCAGCAGGCGATGGCCGCGCTGCCGGCGGCCACGGTTCCTGGCGACTACCAGCCGGCGCTGCACGAACTCGATGCCAGCGCGCGCAGCATCCGCGCGGCCATCGCCGAAAATCCGCGCTCGGGCTATCTGCTCGGGCAGCTGCAGCGTACCTATGCGCTGCGGTTGGAACTGACCCAGCAGGCGGTGATGGCCGCCACTGGCATGCCCACATGAAGGAGAATCCGATGCGTACCCTGTTGCCCTTGAGTGCTGCCCTGGTGCTGTTGCTGCCGCTCGCGGCGCTGGCCGACACCCACGTCGACGAGCGTCATCCGCTGGCCGCGGGCGGGCGGGTGGAAGTGAGCAACATCGCCGGCAAGGTCACCGTGCGCGGCTGGGACCGCAACGAGGTGGCGTTGAGTGGTTCGATGGCCGACGGACTGACCCTGAAGCAGGACAAGAGCACCAACCGCGTGCGCTGGGAGGTGGTCTACCCGCGCAACAGCAACACCCGCGGCGGCGCCACGCTGACACTGCGCGTGCCGCGTGCGGTAGAGGTGCAGCTGGGCACGGTCAGCGCCGACATCGACGTGGCCGAGGTCGATGTGCGTCGCCTGCAGGCCAATGCGGTCAGTGGCGACATCGCGGCGGCGGGGCGCAGTGGCGAGACCACGCTGGGCACGGTCAGCGGTGAAATCCGCTCGCGCGTGCAGACGCCGCGGCTGGAGATGCGCGCGGTCAGCGGCCAGGTGCAGGCCAGCGGTGGCATCACCGGGGAAGTCGCGGCGGAAACGGTGTCGGGCAGCATCCGGGTGGACGCAGGGCGCGTGCAGCGCTTGAGCGCTGAAGCAGTCTCGGGAAGTGTGGATGTGGCCGCGAGCGGTCTGGCACCGGGCGGCAAGGTCACGCTGCAGACGGTCAGCGGGTCGATCGGGCTGGCACTGCCGGCGACGGTGTCGGCGCAGTTGAACGTGAAAACCTTCAGTGGCGACATCCAGTCCGATGCGGGCAAGGTGGAGCGGCCGCGCTATGGTCCGGGTCGCAGTCTGGATACGCGCCTGGGCGGCGGTGACGGCGACGTCTCGATCAATGCCCACTCGGGCAGCGTGCGGGTCACGCTGCGCCGTTGAGCGGTGCGGCCACCGCACCGGCCAGGGCCGGTGCGGTCGGCTGCGAGGTCAACCGGCTTTCTTCAGTGCCAGGGTATTGCCCAGCACTTCGATCTTGCCGCCGCCCTTGCGGAAGGCGGCCAGGTCGGCAGCGATGCTGGCGCTGCTGACGGCAGTGTTGGACCCTTGCTTGCGGTCGACGCGAACGGTGTTGCTTGCCTTGGGGGAGGTCTTTGGCGTACGGGCCATGGATGCTCCTGCTATGGGTGAATCGTTGAAAAAAGCGCCGACAGATCGTGCTGTTGTCGACGGTAGTCCTGCCGCACGGTGCGGCAATCATCGCCGCCCATCGAAAACTGGCGGCAGATCGCGGGGCGCTGCGAGTAGATCGTGCAGCGCAGATGGTAGGGGTCGATCGCGGCGCACCAGCCTTCGTCGTTGCGCGCCATCACGGTGCGGCCCAGCTCATCGGTATCCAGCAGGTGGCCGGGAACCGCGTCGTCGGGCATCACCGTGACCGAGAGCCGGCAGCACACCGCGTCGCAGCGGCGACAGTCGATGGGGTCCGGCTCGGCAACGATGGAAGGGGCTGGTGAAGCCAGGCGTTCGCCCAATGGAATCTCTCTTGGCGGCTCGGGGCGGTGCATGCTGGGAACGAGCCGGATCGCAGCGTAAAAACGATCCCGGCGCCACAGGACAGGTCCACGGGGCGGCAGCATCGACAGAGACGGTGGCCTGGATCAGGCCCGGAGGGTCATGCGCATTGCGCACTGAAGCCGAAAGATGATAGCGCTTTCGGCGTAACGTTTTGTTAATACGCGCCATTCACCGGCCGGAGGCCTTGTGCGGCGGGCGTTTCGGGGCTGCCGGGCGGTGCCCGGCCACGCCCCGACGGCCGGAATCAGCCGGCCAGCGACGGGTCTGCGGCCGCCCATGCCAGCCCGTGCACCACGCCGAAGGACGGATTCCCATGCACCAGCGTTGCGCCGGGGAAGGCGGCTGCGACAGCCTGCTGCAGATAGCCGGCACGCGACATCCCACCGGTCAGGAAGACCGCGGCCGGGTCGTGGCCGATGTCGGCGCGGACCTGCTCCAGCAGGGTGGTCAGTTCGCCCATGTAGCCACTGGCGGCTGCTTCCAGGCGCGGGGCGTCGACGTCCACGGCCAGGTCGCGTTCGATGAAGTCCAGTGCGCTGCGGTGGCCCGGTTCGCTGCTGAGGGCAATCTTGCAGCGCTCCACTTCACGGTACAGGCGCGCGGTGTTGCCGGTGTCCTGCAGGGCCTGCAGGCGCTTGCCGAACGGGGCGTCGACGTCGCGGTAGTCGTGCTGGCGGAAATCGCGCTGGCGGGTCATGTCCTGCACCATCGCCGCTTCGACGTAGTGGTGGGTCGGTACGCGCGTGATGTTGCGGCCGAACAGCGGCATGTAGCCGCCCAGGCTCAGGGCCAGGTCGATGTCGGTGCCGCCGCGCGCGATACCCCAGGCGCGGTGGATGCGCGGCGCCTGGGTGCCGCCGACGCGGGCGTGTGCGACGTCGGTGGTACCGCCGCCGATGTCCACCACCACCGCGTCGTGTTCCTGCGTGCTTTCGGCGTGGTAGTGCATCGCCGCCGCTGCGGGTTCCTCAAGGAAATCGACGCTGTCGAAGCCGGCCGCGATCGCCGCGCTGTGCAGGATATCCAGTGCCTGGGCGTTGCCTGCCTCGCCGATGGAGCTGCGGAACTGCACCGGGCGGCCGAGCGTGGCGGTACGCACCGGGGTGTCGAACTGGCGCGAGGCGGTCAGGCGGATGTGTTCCAGGATGTGGGTGGCGATACCGGTGATGGTCTGCCGCGCGCGCGGATGCAGGTTGTAGCCCAGCATCGATTTCGGGCTCTGCACGAGGTTGCCTTCGTTCTCTTCGAAGTAGGCTTCCAGCGCATCGTCGCCGTACACGGCGTTCTGCAGCAGGGTGGTCGAGCTGAGCGGCGCGCGCATCTGTTCTTCCATCCACTGCCGGCGCACCACCCGCAGCGCTTCGCGGCGCAGGGCGTCGTGCGGGCGTTCCTGGCCGGCGGCGCGGGCGTCGCGCGCGGCCGCGTCGACCAGGCGGGCCAGCTCGTGTTCCAGCGCCGGCGTCAGCTCGAAATCGTTGGGGTCGCGCATCACCTCGGGGAAGTACACCGTGGTGCGGAACTGCTGGGCCTGCCCGAACTGGATCGGGATGACCTTGCCGTCGACCACTGCCGCGGCGGCGGAATTGCTGGTGCCAAAGTCGATGCCGATTTTCATGCGGGAGGGCCGGGCCGATGGTCAGGGGGCGCGCACTGTGCGGCAAGGCGCCCGCCGGCGCAAGGGCGGCGGGGCAGGGGGCGGCACCGGGAGGCTACAATGGTGGCCGTTGAATGCCCGAGGTTGTCCCGATGTCCGCTGTTCCCGCCTGCCCCCAATGCACCCTGGAAAACACCTACGCCGATGGCGCGCTGTGGATCTGCGCCGACTGCGGCCATGAGTGGACCGCCGGCGAAAGCGCCGGGCAGGCGCTGGTCGTCCGCGACAGCAACGGCAACGCGCTGGCCGCCGGGGACACGGTCACGGTGATCAAGGACCTGAAGGTCAAGGGATCCTCGATCCCGCTCAAGCAGGGCACCGTGATCCGCAACATCCGCCTGGTCGAAGACGACGCCGAGCACATCGAAGGCAACTCGGAAAAGATCAAGGGCCTGGTGCTCAAGACCTGCTTCCTCAAGAAGGCCTGATCGCGGCGGTCAGCGCGCCTGCACGTTCTGCAGGCGCCAGCGGTTCAGGCTGTCCAGCTTGGCCTGGTAGCGCTGCTGCAGCGCATCCCCGCTCAGTGCCCGCGCCCGCTGCATCTGCTCGCCGGCATGCTGCGTATCGCCGACCATGAAATAGGCGCGCGCCAGCCCGAAGTGGAACTGGTGCGCTTCGTCGTACAGGTGCACGGCGCGCTTGTAGTAACGGATGGCCTGCGCGTAATCCTGTTTCTTCTCTGCGTCGGCGCCGAGCATGTACTGCACGAACGGGTCGCGACGGTGCACCAGCGCCAGCCGGCGCGACAGCCGTTCGGCGTCGCGGGTGTTGCCCATGCGGGTGTACAGCGTACTGGCGTTGGACAGCGACGCGGCATGCTGCGGCGCGTAGCGCAGCGCGGTCTTGAAGTCGATCACGGCGGCCTGCAGGCGACCCTCGCGCGTGTCCAGCACGCCCAGGTTGTTCCACCCCGATGCGAACTCGGGAGACATCTGCAGCGATTGGCGGTAGTACGCCCGCGCCAGCACCAGGTCGCCGGCGGCCATGCGGGCGGCGCCGCGGTTGTTGTAGAAATGCGCCAGCGCCCGTTCGCGGGTGATCTGCTTCGGTCCTTCGCGGTCGTAGAGCACGTTGCGGTCCAGATCGACCACTGCGCTGCGGCCGCCCAGGTTGACCCCCGCATTGACGTGACCAACGCTGTAGATCACGCCCTGGTCCTGGTACCAGGTGACCACCTGGTTGACCTCCTGCACATGCGCATCGATGCCGGCCTCGCGGGCCAGGCTGACGAACAGCAGGGTGAAGGCCAGGCAGTTGGCCCGCCGGGTCTCCCAGGTCTCGGCCACGGTGAGGGTGGCATCGGCGTCATACCCCAGGTTCATGCCCTGCGCATCGAAGATCAGGGCGATCAGCCGTTGCAGACGCTGCTCGCGCGACAGCGACGGGGCGATCACACGCGTGTGCAGCAGGGCCAGCAGCTCAGGCGGGATCGCCATGACCTGTTCCGGGCTGGGGATCGGCCCGGTGGCGACCACCGACACCGACGGCAGCGTGGTGGGCGCCGGCGCCGGCGGGGCCGCGTTGTCGGCGGCCGCTAGGGCCGGCCCGGGCAGGATCAACGCCAGGCTCAACAGCAGGGCAGTGCTACCGGTCATGGCGGTTTCCTCGCAGCAGGGCTGGGGCCAGTCGCCGCCAGTCTATGCCTGCCGGAGGCGGTGCGCACGCCACTCATCGGCGTATCCGGCCATCCACAGCCGGTGTGGATGGGCACCGGGTAAACATGTGGATAACCGGCGGCAGCGCCTGCGCCGCAAGGGTTGCGGGGCGGTGGTGAAAAAACTGCCGATGGCGCGGTCCCGTGCGGGGTTGCCAGCGCCTGCGCGCCGGCCAATCATGGGGCATGCGCTTTGAACCGATTCCGCTGCCGCCTGCCCAGCTCGCCGAGCTGGACGCCCGCTACACCGACCCGCCGCGGGCGTACCACAACTTCGCGCACGTACAGGCGGTGCTGCGGCACTGCCTGACCGTGGCCGAGGACGGCCCCGGCTGGCAGGCGCCGGCCGAGGTGCAGTTGGCCGCGCTGTACCACGACGCGATCTACGACGCCGGGCGCAGCGACAACGAGGCGCGGTCGGCGCAGCTGGCCCGCGAGGCCATCGCGCGCTGGCTGCCGGATCGAGACATCGACGTGGAGAGGGTGGTCCAGCTGATCGAGCTGACCGCGCGCCACGGCACGCTGGCCGCGTCGGACGTGGATGCCGAGGCCGCGCTGTTCCTCGACTGCGACATGGCCATTCTTGGCGCACCGGCGCCGGTCTTCGACGCCTATGACCGTGGCATCGCCGAGGAGTACGCCGGTCACGTGCCCGGCTTCCTGTTCCGCATGCAGCGCAAGCGGTTCCTGCGCAAGGTGCTGATGCAGCCGCGGATCTTCCTGAGCGACTTCTTCCACCAGCGTCTGGACGCAGCGGCGCGGGCCAACCTGCGGCGGCTGCTTGAGCGCTGAAGGTCGCGGGCTACACTGAGCGGCACTCCGGTTGCCGTGTCCGCATGATGTCTGCGCCTGCTTTCGATCCCACCGACCCCGACCCCACCGATCCGCGTCCACAACCGCCGGACGAGCCGGGCCCCAACGAATGCTGCGGTAGCGGCTGCCCGCTGTGCGTGCTGGATCTGTACAGCGATGAGCTGCAGCGCTACCGGACCGCACTGGCCGCCTGGAAGCTGCGCCATCCGGAGGTGCCGTGAGCCTGCAGGTGCGGCCGTCTCCGCGCTGGCAGGGGGTGTTCGCACAGTTGGCCATCCTGGCGCTGCTGCTGTTCGTGGCGACTGCGGTCTGGACGCAGTTCGCCCGTGACGACCTGGATTGGGTCCGCGCCACGTTGAGCCTGTACCTGCACGGGCCCTGGGGCCTGGCCCTGCGCAGCGCCTACTGCATGCTCGCGGTCGCGATCATGCTGCTGGCCGTGTCGCTGTACGCCGGCAGTGGCTCGCCGCGGCGCAGTGCGGCGGCGCCGATGCTGTTCTGTGTGGCCGGGCTGGGCCTGATGGGCGTGGCGATCGGCGACAGCTGGCTGCCCGCGTATGCGCCGCTGCTGGCACCGCTGGTACACGGCATCGCTGCCAATACCGCGTTCCTGTGCGCCAGCGTGGCGATGCTGCTGCAGAGCTGGTACCTGCGTGCCGATCCGCGCTGGTCGCGCTGGGCGGGCGTGGCGTGGGGGTGGGCCTGGCTGAGCTTCGTTCTGCTGTGGCTGCATGTGCTGTGGCGCGGGCCGCCGCGCGGGGCCGGGCAGAAGCTGGTGATCGCGGTGGTGGTGGCCTGGCTGCTGGCGGTTGCCTGGCAGCAGTGGCGACAGACCCGTGCGCAGACCGTGCCGACGCAGCGCTGAGGGCTGCGGCCAGTCTGTGTACATGCCCTTGGCGCAAGACGGGCGTATCGTGTGGCGCATCTATCCGAGGATGCGAGACGATGCGGCGAGCCGCGTGGGGGAAGGTGTTGGCGCTGGTGATGCTGGGTACGGCGGCAACCGCCGCGGCCACGCCGCCACGGACGGTCAGTCACGGTCGATTCCAGGACACGCCGGTGTACCTGCCCGACGGCCACCCGCAGCGGGTGGTGGTGTGGTTCGACGGCGGCCGCGATCCTGGGCGCAGCGCCGAGCGCGTGGCCGCACTGCGTGCGCAGGGAGCGCTGGTGGCCGTGGTCGATGTGGCCCGGCTGCGACAACGCGTGGCCCGCGACGGCGGCGGCAGTTGCGGCTTCGGGGCAGGCGATGTCGAGAATTTCTCGCGCTGGTTCCAGGCGTACCTGCAGTTGCCCGGTTACCACCTGCCGCTGATCGGCGGAGACGGTGATGGCGCCGAGTTGGCCTATGCGGTTGCCGCGCAGGCCGATACGCAGGTGTTCGCCGGCCTGTTGACCACCGATTTCTGCCCGGACAGCGCACGCGAACGGATGGTCTGCGGGGCGGGCGTCAGCCACACCCGGCTGCAGCCCACCGAACTGAATTTCCCGTGGTTGAACGCCGCCGGCGAGGCCCATTGCCGCGCCGGCGACGCAGGGGTATTCGTCCGCCGTGTTGCGATGGCGCGGCCGTTCCAGCGCACCGCGCGCGGCGATGCATTGCCTGGCCTGCTGGCGGCCGCGCAGGTGCTGGGCGCGCAGAAGGGCGTCAGCCTGGCGCCGCCGCCGGATGACCTGAAGGGGTTGCCGGTGGTGGAGGTGCCGTCGTCCAAGCCCGGTGACACGCTGGCGATCTTCGTGTCCGGTGATGGCGGCTGGGCGGGGCTCGACAAGGAAGTGGCCGCGGCCTTGAGCGACGGCGGGGTATCGGTGGTGGGCGTGGATTCACTGCGCTACTTCTGGAGCGAACGCACGCCGCAGGGCTTTGCCCGCGACCTGGAGCGCATCGTGGCCCACTACCGTCAGCAATGGCAGCGCCAGCGCGTGGTGCTGATCGGGTTCTCGCAGGGCGCGGATGTGCTGCCGGCCGCGATCAACCAGCTGTCGCCGGCCACGCGCGACAGTGTGGCGATGATTGCGTTGATGTCGGTGGGGCAGAAGGCGGACTACGAATTCCACGTCAGCAACTGGCTGGGCGGCGGCGGCGGCGGCCTGCCGATCGCCCCCGAAGTGGCGCGCCTGCCGCCGGGAAAAACGCTGTGCCTGTACGGCGAAGACGATGACGACGCCTTGTGCCCGGCGCTGCCTGCCGGCAGCGCGCAGGTCATCAAGCTGCCCGGCGACCATCACTTCAAGGGGGATTACGACCGCCTGGCGCAGACGCTGCTGGACCACCTTCCCGCGCGGTAGCGGGTAGAGCCGACCGTTGGTCGGCTGACGCATTTCGGCTCACGCATTACCGGCGCGGATCCAACGAGATCAGGCGCGTGGCGTCCAGCAGCGCGGCCGGCAAATGCATGCCGCCCGGGGCGGCCAGGTAGCGCGAACGCCAGACCGGGGCGAACTTGGACTTGAAGCGGCGCAACCCGCTGAAGCCGTAGAAGCGCTCGCCATGCCGGGCCACCACGTTGGCGAACCGGTTCCAGCGCCCCGCCAGGCGATGCTGGGCCAGGCCGGACAGCGGTGCCATGCCCAGCGAGAAACGGTGGAAGTCGTGGTCGCGGCCCCACAGGAACAGTTCGATGAACAGGAAATCCATCGTGCCCTTCGGGGCGTCGTTGACGTGGCGCATCAGGTCCACCGACAACTCATGGCCGGCCGGTGCCTGCCACAGGTTGGCGAAGGCCACGATGCGGCCTTCGGCTTCCACCAGCGCCACCGGGAAGCGCGCCAGGTACGCCGGATCGAAGCTGCCCAGCGAGAAGCCCTTTTCGTCGCCGGCCTTGTCGTCCAGCCATGCCTGGGAAATGGCCGCCAGCGCCGGCAGCAGCGCTGGAATCTCCTCGGCCGGTGCCACGCGGAAGCTCAGCCCACCGCGCTTGCCGCGGTTCCACGCCTGACGCAGGTCGGCGCGGTCGCGGCCTTCCAGGGTGAACCCCTGCAACGGCACCATCGCTTCTTCGCCGAGCTTGACCAGGGTCAGGCCAAGGTCGAGGTAGGTCTGCCAGTTCGCTTCGCCGACCTGGTAGAACACCGGGCGCAGACCGAGCCGGTCGGCTTCCTCGCGGAAGCGCCAGATCAGTTCGCGTGCGGTCTCCGGCGGCCCGACCGGATCGCCCATCGCGATCAGCGAACCTCCGTAGCGCTGCATCATCACAAAGCCGGTCTGTGCCGGGTCGCGCAGCACCGCCTTGTCGGCCGTGAGCACCAGGCAGGCCTGGGTGTCTTCGGCACGCTGCAGGATCGGTGCGAGTGCATCCAGCGTGGACGCATCGGCCGGGGGCAGCGGGGTACGGGTGCTGTGCAGCAGCCGTGCCAGGCCGAGAATGGTCAACGCGATGGCCACTACCAGCAGCGCACGCAGCGCGCGCGGCGCATTGCCGGACAGCGCGAACTGCCACCACAGTTCGTTCTGGTATTCGACGTGGCTGTACACGAAGAACAGCAGCCAGATCACCGCCACCAGTACCAGCCCGAGATTGCGGATCCACGGCCATGACCAGGCTTCGTCGAGCAGTGCGCCCTGGCGGTAGAACTCGCGGCGCGAGGCCCACAACGCGGTGGCCACCAGCAGCGCGGAGAGCGCGATCAGCACCTGGCCGCCGCGCAGCCAGATCGGCAACGGGGCGATCACGCAGATCGCCAGCGCCAGCATCCAGGCGGCATGGCTGCGCCGCTGCAGCCCCTGGCCGATCAGCAGCAGCGCCACGCCGGCCAGGCTGCCGAGCAGGTGCGAGGTTTCCAGGATCGGCAGCGAGGCGGTGAGCAGATGCCGGCGCGGGGTCGGCAGCGTGCCGTCGATGACCAGGGCGGCGCCCACGCTGAACACCGCCAGCGCGATGATCTGCGGCAGCCACGGACGCAGCGCGGTCCAGCCGGCGCGGGTGGCACCGGCACTGGCGCGCAGCGGCCGGCGCAGCGCCGGTGCGAGCGCGAGCAGGGTGGCCAGCAGCAGCGGCACCACGTAGTAGGTCACGCGGTAGATCAGCGCGGCCGCCAGCACCGAGGCGGGCGCCACCTGCGGCAGCAGCTTGAGCAGGCTCCATTCGAACACGCCCAGGCCGGCCGGTACGCTGGAGATCAGCCCGGCCAGCACGGCCACCAGATACAGGCCGACGAAGCCGGGCAGCCCGGTGGGCGTATCCATCGGCAGCAGCACGTAGAACGCCGCCGCGGCCAGGACCAGCTCGACCACGCTCAGCGCGGTGACGCCGAGCATGGTGCGGCGGTCGGGCAGCCACAACGCGTGGCCGCGGATGCGGAAGGTGCGGCCGTCGCGGCCGACCAGCAGCACGGTGACCGCATAGGCCAGCAGCCCGGCCAGGCCGAACGCGCGTACGACCGGTTCCGTTACCGGCAGGGCCAGCGCCGCTGCGCCGGGTTCGAGCAGGAACGCCAGCGACACCAGCAGCCAGGCACCGAACACGAACCCGAGGGTGCTCATCAGCACCACCTGGCCGATCTCGCCGAGTGACAGCCCAGCGCCGCCATACCCGCGCAGGCGCACCGCACCGCCGGTCAGCGCGGCAAAGCCCAGGGTCTGGCCCAGCGTATGCGCCAGGAACGCGGTGATGCCGACCCGCGCCGGATGCAGCCGCTTGCCGCTGCGGCGCAGGCCGATTGCGTCGAAGCCGATCAGGCAGGCATAGCTGGCCAGGCCGAGCAGGACGGTCAGCGCGATCTGCCCGCCGCCCAGGTGGCGGAACGCCTCACGGATGGCGCGATAGCCATGTTCGTCGAATTCGTTGGCCAGGCCGTGCAGGGCCAGCGCGAGGATGCCGAGGCTGACGATGACGGTTGCCGCGCGGCGCCAGGCGGCGCGGGAGGGCGTGGGAGCCGGGGAGGGTTCGGTCATCGGTACAGCGTGCTCCGGGACAAGCGATGAGAGAGTCAAGGCGGGATGGCGCCTCGTGCGGGCGCATCGTGCGCCTGATGCCGACGCTTGCCAAGGGTGGTGGCTGTGCTCACGCCGCATCGGCGACAATGTGTTCATCACCCACAGGAGTAATCGCCATGTTGGAACGCTTCGACGTCGGCCCGCGCATGTCCGAGATGACGGTGCACAACAAGGTTGCCTATCTGTCCGGGCAGATCCCCGAAGACACCAGCCAGGACATCACCGGCCAGACCCGGCAGGTGCTGCAGGAGATCGACAAGCTGCTGGCGCTGGTGGCCAGCGACAAGCAGCACATCCTGCGTGCCGAGGTGTTTCTGGCCGACATCAACGATTTCGCCGGCATGAATGCCGCGTGGGACGAATGGGTGGTGGCCGGCATGACGCCGGCGCGCGCGACGGTGGAGGCCAAGCTGGCCGATCCGTCGTGGAAGGTGGAAATCGTGGTGACGGCCGCGTTGCCGTAAGCCAACGCCGCAGTGCCCCGCGCTACGGCGTGGGGCCGTTGCCGCGCGGCAGCAGCACGATGCAGTCCACCGGGCACGGTGGCAGGCACAGTCCGCAGCCGGTGCACAGGTCGGCGATGACGGTGTGCATGTACCTTGCGCCGCCGACGATGGCATCCACCGGGCAGGCCTGGATGCACTTGGTGCAGCCGATGCAGTCCGCCTCCACGATCAGCGCGAGCTGGTCCGGCGCATGTTCGCCACGGCCGCGGTCGAACGGAACCGCCGGCACGCCCAGCACCCGCGCCAGTGCCCGCGCACCGGCATCGCCACCGGGCGGGCAGCGCTCCACACCGGCTTCGCCGCGTGCCATTGCCGCGGCATAGGGGCGGCAGCCGTCGTAGCCGCACTGGCCGCACTGGGTCTGCGGCAACAGGCGGTCGAGGCGTTCGACCAGGGGGATGCGTGCGGTGGTCATGCGTGGCGTCGGCTGCGCGGAAGGGTCATTTCTGGGGTTTGCCGCGATACCAGCGTTCGTGGGCCAGGGCCAGCATCGGGCGGTCTTCGCGGCTGTCGCCGTAGGCATGGATGCGCAGGTAGCGCGAGAGGTCGTAGCGGCGGCGGATATGCTCGACCTTGCGCGGGCCGCAGTCGCCGTCGGCATAGCGGCCGGTCAGGCGTCCATCGCGGGTTTCCAGCCGGTTGCAGATCACGTCGATGCCGAGCGCCTCGCACCACGGGCGCAGGTACAGGTCCAGTGAACCGGACACGACCACCACGGTGTGGCGCTGCTGCAGGTGCCAGCGGATCTGTTCGAGCATCTGCGGGCGCACCACCTCGGGCAGCACGTCGCGCGCATAGCCGGCGGCCTGGGTGGCGATGTCGTCGGCATGGCGGTCGCTGAAGGTCAACCGCGTGACGCGGGCACGGATGCGCGCGGCGGAGATCAGCTTCAGCCGGTACGCCAGCAGCCACGGGCCGATCTTCCACCACGCCTGCGCCAACTGCTCGGGCGTGGCGACGCGGCGCAGGAAGCGGCCGTAGGTGTCGCAGGTGGTGACGGTGTGGTCGAAGTCGAACAGTGCCAGTTCCATCCGATCCTCTCCGGGGATGCGCGGGGCAGGGGCGGCCGCGAGGACCGCCCCGGGGGCTCAGCGGACCGGCATGCCCGGCAGCGCGCCGCTGTCCGCATCCAGCAGCGCCAGCGCGCCGCCGTCGAAACCGGCCGACAGGATCATGCCCTCGCTCAGGCCGAAGCGCATCTTGCGCGGGGCCAGGTTGGCGATGAACACCACACTGCGGCCGACCAGTGCGTCGGGCTCGCCGTAGCTGGCGCGGATGCCGGAGAAGATCTGGCGGGTGCCCAGCTCGCCGGCGTCCAGTTCAAAACGCAGCAGCTTGTCCGAGCCCTCGACGAACGCGCAGGCCAGCACCTTGCCGATGCGCAGGTCGAGCTTGGCGAAGTCGTCGATGCCGATGTAGCTCGGCGCAGCGTCGCCATCGGCGGCCGGTGCCGGTGCCGGTGCCGGTGCCGGTGCGGCAGGCTTGGCGGGCTTGGCCGGGGCGGTGGGGGCCGGGGTGGCGGCCTGCAGGGTGTCCTTGGAAGCGTCGGTCATGGCGTCGATCAGTTTCGGGTCGATACGGGTGAAGAGGGGGGCGTACACGGCGATGGTGTGGGCAACCAGCGGCGAGGCGACATCGGTCCAGGCCTGCACGGGGGCGGCCAGGAACGCCTCGGCCTGGGCGGCGGTGGCCGGCAGCACCGGCTTGAGCGCGGTGACCAGCACGCGGAACAGGTTCAGGCCCTGGGTGCACACCGCCTGCAGCTGCGCGTCCGCGCCGTCCTGCTTGGCGATCACCCACGGCTTTTCGTCGTCGATGTAACGGTTGGCTTCGTCGGCCAGCGCCATCGTCTGGCGCAGCGCGGCGGCCGGGTCGTTGCGTTCGTACGCTTCGCGGATCGGCGCCAGGGCGGCGACGAAACGGTCGTACTGGGCCGGGTCCGGCAGCGCGGCGGCCAGGCGGCCGTCGAAGCGCTTGCTGATGAAGCCGGCGCAGCGGCTGGCAAGGTTGACGAACTTGCCGACCAGGTCGGCGTTGACGCGGGCGATGAAGTCGCCCAGGTTCAGGTCGAGATCGTCGACGCCGCCGGAGGATTTGGCGGCGAAGTAGTAGCGCAGCGCTTCGGGTTCGAGACCGGCGTCGAGGTAGGTACGGGCCATCACGAAGGTGCCGCGCGACTTGGACATCTTGGCGCCATCCACGGTGAGGTAGCCGTTGACGTGCAGGCGGGTGGGCGCGCGGTGGCCGGTGCCGTGCAGCACGGCCGGCCAGAACAGGCCGTGGAAGTTGACGATGTCCTTGCCGATGAAATGGTGCAGCTCGGTGGCGGTGCCGGCGCGCAGGTGCGCGTCGAAGTCCTCGCCGGTTTTGGCGCACAGGGCCTGGAAGCTGGACAGGTAGCCGATCGGGGCATCCAGCCAGACGTAGAAGTACTTGCCCGGATGGCCGGGGATCTGGAAGCCGAAGTAGGGCGCGTCGCGGGAGATGTCCCAGGCGCGCAGGCCGCCGTCGGCATTGAGCCATTCGCCGAGCTTGGCCTTGACGCCCGGCAGGGCGACGTCGCCCGCCAGCCACTCGCGCAGGAAGCCTTCGAAGCGGCCCACCTCGAAGAAGAAGTGTTCGGAGTCGCGGATTTCCGGCGTGGCGCCGGAGATGACCGACTTCGGTTCCTTCAGATCGGTGGGGCTGTAGGTGGCGCCGCAGACTTCGCAGTTGTCGCCGTACTGGTCGGCGCTGCCGCAGTTGGGGCAGATGCCCTTGATGTAGCGGTCGGGCAGGAACATGCCCTTGGCCGGGTCGTAGAACTGGGCCACGGAGCGACGCGCGATGTGACCTTCCGCCTCGAGCTTGAGGTAGAAGGCTTCGGTCAGGGCCTTGTTGGTGGCCGAGTTGGTCGAATCGTAGTGATCGAAGGCGACGCCGAAGGCGGCGAAGTCGCGCTCGTGGCTGGCCTGGATGTTGGCGATGAAGGCTTCCGGGGTCACGCCGGCCTTTTCGGCCGCAAGCATGATCGGGGTGCCGTGGGTATCGTCGGCGCACACGAACCAGGTCTTGCCGCCGCTCATTCGCCGCGCGCGCACCCAGATGTCAGCCTGGATGTAGCCGACCAGATGACCCAGATGCAGCGGGCCGTTGGCGTAGGGCAGGGCGGTGGTGACGAGAGCGGTGCGGGTCATGGGAAGCGCTGTTGCCTTGGGGACCGGGGATTATCGCACGGAGGGGCGCGTAGGCCCCCAGCCCTTCCCGCGATGCCTGGCGCGCGGGGAACGACGGAAATGACGTTGGTCAGGGACGGGGCCCCGGAAACGCAGAAGGCCGACGCGGGGACACCGCGTCGGCCTTCTTCACACGCGCCGCAATTCCGGGCGTTTTACTCGCGTACCCAGGTCTGGGCGCGGCAGATGAAGGCGACGCAGCCGGACACGTCGAGCTTGGCGCCGCCGGTCTGCAGCTTCATTTTGGACTTGTAGGTCTTGCCGTTGGCCGGGTCCAGGATGGTGCCGCCGGACCAGGCGCTGGCGCCGTCGGCCTTGAGGTTCCACAGGATGGTCATGCCCTTGACCGGCTTGTTCTTGTTGGCGCCTTCGCAGCCGTCGCAGACCGGATTGGGGCCCTTGTCCGAATGCAGGATCTCGACCACTTTGCCGGTCAGGGTGCCGTTGGTGGCCTGGGTGATCTCGACGATCGACTTCACCTTGCCGGTCTTGTCATCGATGGTCTTCCAGCGGCCGACGGCGCTGTCGGCGGCGTTGGCCGACAGGGCGGCCATGACCAGCGGCAGTGCCAGCAGCAGCGTCTTGAAGGTCTTGCGCATGTTCCCCTCCCAGGGATGTCCGTGAATGCCGGCGCGGGGCCGGTACAGGGCCGACTGTATACCCATTCGCTCCGGTACGGAACGTATCGGCGGCGGGCGTCAGCCGGCGTCGGCCGGGATCTCGTACAGCTCCAGCGGCAGGTCGTCGGGATCGGCGAAGAAGGTGAAGCGGCGGCCGGTGTATTCGTCGGTGCGGATCGGCTCGCAGACGACGCCGGCGGCGGCCAGGCGGGCGATCATCGGTTCCAGTGCCGCGACCCGGAACGCGAGGTGGCGCAGCCCCTGCGCTTCGGGGCGGCTCGGCCGGGGCGGCGCGCCGGGGAACGAGAACAGCTCCAGCTGGCTGCCGTCCGGCAGGGCGAGGTCGAGTTTCCAGGAGTCGCGCGCGGCCCGATGGTGCTCGGCCAGCACGCGCAGGCCGAGCACCCCGGTGTAAAAGGCGCGCGACCGGGCGTAGTCCGACGCGATCAGTGCCACGTGGTGGACGCCAAGCAGGCCGGTGTCGTCGGGCGGGGGCAGTGCTGGGGGCATGGCCGGCGTCGTTCCGATCAGGGCGTGGGCGCGGGGCTGGCGCTGCCGCCGGCCTGCTCGCTGGCGATCCAGCGGGCGATCTTGGCATCGAGGATGTCCAGCGGCATGGAGCCGTCGCGCAGGATTTCCTCGTGGAAGCGGCGCAGGTCGAAGCGCGCGCCCAGCGCGGCCTTGGCCTTGTCGCGCAGCTCCATCATCTTCAGCTCGCCCAGGCCATTGGCCAGGGTCTGGCCGGGCAGGGCCATGAACCGTTCGACTTCCGCAGTGGCGTCGTCGGCCGGCAGGTCGGCGGTCTTGACCAGATAGTCCACGGCCTGGCGCTTGCTCCAGCCCTGCGCATGCACGCCGGTGTCGGCGGCCATGCGTGCGGCACGGGTCAGCGCGCCCTGCAGGTAGCCGATGCGCTCGTACGGGTCCTGGTAGACGCCGAGTTCCTCGCCCAGCGATTCGGCATACAGGCCCCAGCCTTCGACGAAGGCGATGTCGCCACCGAGGCGGCGGAAGCGCGGCAGCTTGTCCAGCTCCTGCTGCAGGCCCAGCTGCACGTGGTGGCCGGGAATGCCTTCGTGCAGGTACTGCATCGGGGCGGCCCAGCGGCGGCGGCTGGGCAGGTCGCCGGTGTTGACGTAGAGGATGCCCGGACGCATGCCGTCGGGCAGCGGCGGCTGGTAGCTGACCGCGGCGGCGGTGGCGGCGCGCTCGGCTTCCACCGCGCGGATCTCCATCGGCGCCTTCGGCAGCGTGCCGAGCAGGCCGGGCAGGCGCGCGTTGACCTGGCCCTGCAGCTGCTTGTAGCGGGTGAGCAGCGCATCGGCGTTGGCGTACTGGAAATCGCGGTCGCTGCGCATGTTGCGCAGCATCTTCTGCTGCGAACCGCGGATGCGGTTGTCCTTCATGATCGTGGCGATCTGCGCCTGCAGCGCGGTGACGCGCTGCTCGGCCAGGGCGTGGATCTGCACCGGCGTCAGCGTGGAGGCGGTGCTCTGGACGATGTTCTGCGCATACCAGGCCTGGCCGTTGGGCAGCGCCGACAGACCGTCGCTGGCACGGCTGGCCGGCAGGTATTCGGTGGCGATGAAGCCGCGCAGCGCGCGGTAGGCCGGCATGATGCGGTACTCGATCATGCGCTTGTATTCGGCGGTGATGCGCGCCTTGTCCGCCTCGGGGAGGTCATCGGGCAGGTTGCGCACCGGTGCCCAGAAAATGCTTTCTTCGGCGGTGGGTTTGATCACCGCATCCAGCTGCGGCAGCACCTTCTCCATCAGGTCGCGCGGCTGCACCACGCCGGCCGCCATGCCCTGGCGCATGTTGGCGATGGCCTGGTCGAACAGCGGCGGAATGCCCAGCGAGCGGCGCGACCACGTGTCGTAATCCTGCACGGTGTTGAACGGCTGCGCGCCCGAGCCGGAGCCGAGGATGGCCATGATGCTGCCCAGGTTGTAGTACTGGCTCACCGGCAGCATCCAGCCCGGGTACTGCTCGGCAACCAGCGACATGCGCGCGTCGCGCACGAAGATCTCGTAGCTGAGCAGATCCTGGCCGGTCAGCCCGTCCGGGCCGATCTTCTCGACCTTGCCCAGCCATTCCACGCTGAAATCATGCGATTGCTGGCGGTAGGCGGCCGACAGGATATTGGGCAACTGGTCGTTGTGTCGCGAATCGCCCTGGAAGGTGGCCTGCAGCGGGTTGAGCCGCATCGCGGCATCCCAGTATTCGTCGTAGATGCGGTTGAGCTGGGCGGCCTTGGTCTGCTGGCGTACCAGCGGCTGGCGGGTCGGGGCGGCGGCAGGCCGGGCACGCGGTTTGGCCTTGGGCTTGGCCGCGGCGCGGGTCTGCGCTGCCGCAGGCCGGCTGGTCTTCTTCTTGGCGGCTTCGGCCGGCGCGGCAGCGCTGAACACCAGCAGGGCGGCAATGGCAAGCGCCAGGGCGCGGGCGGGGTGGGGCATCGGCTACTTCCGTGAACGCACAGACACGGGAGCTTGCCCGATTCGGCCGGATACGGCCAGCGCAGGTGCCTGGTCAGGTTCGCGCCGTATGGCGCTCAGTCAGCCGCGGCGTCGGCGCGCAGCTGTGCGGCGCGCTCGGCGCCAAGATAGCGGGTAATCGCACGACGCATCAGGTACAGCAACGGAATCAGCGCGATCGCGAAGGCCATCTTGTACACGTAATTGACGCTGCTCACCGCCAGGAACAGCGAGGTAGGCCACTGCTGCGGGCCCAGCACGAAGGCGATCCAGATCACCACGAAGCTGTCCACCAGCTGCGACACCGCCGTGGAGCCGGTCGCGCGCAGCCACACATGGCGCTCGCCGGTGGCGCGGCGGATGCGGTGGAACACGGCCACGTCGATCAACTGCCCGAACAGGAACGCCACCAGCGAACCGGCGATGGTCCACATGCCCTGGCCGAACACTGCCGCGAACGCGGCCTGGTAATCGGGCACGCCGTGCGCGCGCATCGAGGTGACCCACCAGTCGGCCGGCACCAGCGAGATCGCGGCGAATGCGAACAGGAAGCCGTAGGTGATCAGCGCCACCGCCAGCCACGAAATGAACTTCACGCCACGCCGGCCGAAGAATTCGTTGATGGTGTCGGTCATGATGAACACCACCGGCCACAACAGCGTGCCGGCGGTGAAACTCAACGAGCCGGTCTGGCCGAACAGGTTCCAGTTGAACGGGGACACGCCGAGCGTGTCTTCCAGCGCGAAGATCTTTACGCCGATGAACTCGGCCAGCACCGCGTTGGCGCAGAAGAACGCCGCCAGCGCGATGAACAGCAGGACCGCGCGGTCCTGCAGCGGCCGCGCGCTCATGTCAGCGGTCGCCGGCGCGGGTGAATGGCACCGATTCCGGCGCGACTGCGCCACCGGAAATGATGAAGCTCATCGCCTGGTCCACGGTCCAGTCGGTGGGCGTCAGCAGTTCCACCGGCACGATCTCCAGGTAGCCGGAGGTCGGGTTGGGCGTGGTGGGCACGTAGACGGCCGCCAGTTCGCGGTCGGTGCCCTGTTCGCGGATCACCCGCGTCACCAGCCCGACCGACTTCATGTCCCGGTGCGGGAAATCGATCAGCACCACGCGCTGGGTGCTGCCCGGCTCGGTCTGCAGCATGTCCAGCAGTTTCTTGGCACTGTCGTAGATGATGCTGGCCAGCGGAATGCGGCGGATCACCGCACCGAACCAGCGCAGCAGGCGCTGGCCGATCACCCGGCGGCTGAGCACGCCGACGCTGAGGATCACCAGCAGCGTGGCGCCGAGCCCGATCAGGTTCTGCATCCACTCGACCTTGATCCAGCCCAGGTAGTGCGGGAACGAGGCGGCGATCTGCGCCGACAGCGGCACCACCACCGGGCTGCTGATGCCCGACAGGAGCACGAAGACGAATTTGACCACCACCCAGGTCAGCCAGATCGGCAGCAGGGTCAGCAGGCCGGTCAGAAACAACCGCTGCAGGGAGGGGCGCGGAACGAGTTGGGGGGCTTCGGGCGACATCCGCGCATTGTAGCGGCGGTGCTGCCCCGTTTACGCTGGTGGATTCGGCGAATTGTCGTCAGCAGGAAGACACTGTGTCCAAAACGATGCGTGTGGCGGCAACAGGGATAGCGGTGCTGATGGTGCTGGCAGCAGGCACCTGGCTGGCCGCCCGGCTGTGGCCGGTGCCGCAGGCCCATCAGGACGCCCTGAAGCTGCTGCGCGCGGCGCCCCCGGTGGACGGCCGCAGCGGCGCGGCGGCGTTGTGGACACTGGGGTTTGACGGCATGGATGCGGCGGCCCGGGAACAGATCCTGGCCGAGGACCTGACGCGCTGGCAGCAGGGCGCCCCAGGCAGGCGATCGCAGGAATCGGTGGCCGAGGCGCGTTTCCCGCGTCCGGCGATCACCACTGCGTTCGGTTGCGGCCAGCGTGGCATCGGCTGCCTGGCGGCAGTACGCGCCGATCCGGCCGCGTTCGCCGCCGCCCATGTGGGCCACCAGGCGTTGCACGCACGGGTGGCGGAACTGTCGCAGTTCGATCACTACAGGCTGCCCTTCCGCGCCTACGACACCGACCTGATGACGCCGCTCCCGTCGATGCGGCCGCTGTTCGACACGCTGTCGGCCAACGCGTTGGCGCATGTGCAGGGCGATACCCCGCGCGCGCTGCAGGGAACGTGCGCGGACATCCTGACCGGGCGACGGCTGGTCGGGCGCGGCGACAACCTGTTGTTCAGCATGATCGGGGCGTCCCTGCTGGAGGGTCAGGCCCACCTGCTCGCCGACCTGCTTGCCGAGCTGCCTGCCGATGCCGCGTTGCCGCCCGTCTGCGCGGCCGCCCTGCAGCCCATGACCGTTCCCGAGCAGAGCCTGTGCACGGCCATGCGTGGCGAGTTCGCGATGGGTGAAGCGGCGCTGCGTACTTCCGAGCAGGGCAGCGCGCTGCAGCCGCTGGTGTTCAACCTGGCACGGACCGAAGCGCGCTTCGCGCCGCACTATGCCTGGGCCTGCGACGCGGCCGCGATGCAGGCGCTGGCCGACGACCGGCCGCTGCGCGAGCCGGCGCCGCAGGCATCGGGGTTCGACTGTGTGGCCAACGCGCTCGGCTGCCGTCTGGCGGCGATCGGTGCGATGAGCATGCGGCCCTATGCGGACCGTGCCCAGGACAGCGCGGCGATGCTGCGTCTGGTCGCGGCCCAGCGCTGGCTGCGCCAGCAACCGGATGCGCCGTCGCAGGCACTGGCGCGGCTGCCTGCGTCGATGCGCTCGGCCACCCGGCCCCCGGCACTCAGCCCCGATGGACGCTGGCTGCAGCTCCCGCGGCGCGCCACGGCCCAGCTGTCGGAAGGAATCACGGCGACGCTGCAGGTGCCGATGCCGGCCACCGCACCCTGAGGGGCGAGGTGGGCACGCCGCGGCGATGGGTCAGGGCGTGACCTTGCCCGCGGCGCGCGCGTCGGGCTTGAGCCGCAGGTACACCTGCTTGCGCACCCGCGCGACCACCGTTCCACGTGCATCGACGATGTCGTTGCTGAACCAGTGCAGGTACTTCTCGCCGCCTGCGGTGGCGGCGCGCAGCTGGTCCAGCAGCGCGTCGTCCAGCCGGAACTCGGCCGTGACGGTGCCGCGCCCAGGCGTGAGGAATTCGATCTCGCCTGCGCGGTCCCACACGTAGTAGTCGCGGCCGAGATTCTGCATCACCGTCAGCATCCAGAACGGATCGGTCATCGCGAACAGGCTGCCGCCGAAGTGGGTGCCGACGTAATTGCGGTTCCACAGGCGCATGCGCAGTTCGACCCGCACGTAGCGGTAGTCGGCGGCCACGTCGGTCACATGGATGCCGGTGAACAGGAACGGGGGCCACAGGTTGATGCCGTGGCGGAACAGGCTGGCCTTCATCGGATCCGGTCGCGCGGGGGTGGGACTGGAGTCTAACATTCGCAGGCGTATGGTGGGCTCCGCTGCCCGCTGCGGGTCAGGCCTGGCTGCCGTCGTCCACCGCGTAGCCATTGCGGCCGGCGGCCTTGGCGCGATACAGGGCGACATCGGCCCCTTCGAAGAAGTGCCGCGGTTCGCTCTGCGCGGCCGGGACCCGGGTGTATATGCCGACGGTCAGGGTGATCCGGGTGATCTCGCCGCGGCCGGCCGGAATCTCCAGCTGCTGCACGCCTGCGATCAGGTCCTGCACCACCTGCACCGCGCCGTCCACGCCGGTGTCGGGCAGGATCAGGGCGAACTCGTCACCGCCGAAACGCGCCGCCATGTCGCGCGGGCGCCGTGCGTGCGCGCCGATCTCATGTGCGATCCGGCGCAGCACGTCGTCGCCGGCCTGATGGCCATAGAGGTCGTTGTGCCGCTTGAAGTGGTCGACATCGATCAGCACCAGCGTGAGCGGGCGGGAGGTCCGGCGGCCGGCATCGTGCTCCTGCTGCAGGGCCTGCTCGAAGCGCAGCCGGTTGCCCAGTCCGGTCAGTGCATCGCTGTTGGCCTGCCGGCGCCATGCACTGACCCGCCACACCGCCCACGCCGCGATCACCAGCAGCATGCCGACCAGGCTGGCCGCCGGTGCGAACCACAGGTTGCCGCCCCGCAGCAGGACCAGGCTGAGCAGCAGCGCCACCGGCAGCGCCAGCAACGCGCTCAGCCACGCCCGCGGCAGGGTCAGGCCGAGGCAGCAGAGCGCCACCAGCAGGCCGGTCAGGCCGTTCTGCCACGCGGCGGGCAGCACGCTGATGACCTTGCCATCGAGCATCATCGAGGCGACGTTGGCCTGGTATTCGCTGCCGCTCATCCAGCGCTCGCGCGTAGTCGGGGTGAGCAGGCGCGGGGTGATGCCGCTGGCGGTCATGCCCACCATCACCAGGCGGCCGCGCAGCAGCGCCGGGTCAACGGTGCCATTGAGCACGTCCACATAGGACACCTGCGGGAAGCGATCCGGCGGGCCGGCGTAACGCACCCGTACATAGTGGTCGCGGCGCCACTGGTACGGCGAGCTGTCCTCCGTACCGCCATAGCGCAGGCCGGGCAACGGGCCGCGCACGTTGGCCAGCGCCAGTCCCAGCGCGGGCCAGTGCGGTGAGCCGATGCCGGCGGTGAGGTACAGCCCGCGGGCCACGCCGTCGGCATCCACTTCGATGTCAGTGTGGCCGAGAGTGGCGGCGTTGGCGGCGATCAGCGGGATCGGCAGCAGCTCCTCGGCCATGCGTGGCCCGCTGCTGGGCGCGGCGAGGACCGGCAGCGCCACCTTGCCGTTGCGGCGGATCGCGGCGGCCAGCTCGGCATCCTGTGCGGCGTCACGGCGGTCCGGTTCGGACAGCATCAGATCCAGGGCGACCCGGCCGGCACCGGCCTGGGTCAGGCGGTCGAGCAGGCGCGCGTGGGTGGCGCGCGGCCACGGCCATTGGCCGAGCTGCTGCAGGCTGGTGTCGTCGATGGCCACGATCAGCAGGCGCGGGTCGGGCGTGTAGTCCCACCCGCCGACGTAGGTGTCGTACACCGCTTCGTCCTGCGTCCAGAACCAGTGCCACTGGCTGGCGGCAACCGCCAGCGCTGCCATTGCCAGTGCCAGCAGCAGCCGGCCGGGCCAGGACACGTGCAGCGGTTTCACAGCAGCAGCCACAGCAGCAGGGCACCGCCGCCGGCGCCGTAACAGGTGCGGCACGGCAGCTTGACCTGCTGCGGCGCCGAGAACGGTCCGGCGTAGCCATCGTCCTCGATGTACTGCACGCGCACGTGCAGGGTGCCGTGCCACGGGCGCTTGAGCGTGACCTCGGGCTGGTCGAGCTCACGGTCCAGCAGCGGCTGGGCGAAATCGCCCTTGCGATCAAGCTGCACGCGGTAGCGCTGGCCGGGTTCGCCCGCCTGCCAGCGCAGGGTCAGCTGGCCCTTGGCCGCTTCCGGGGGCTGCAGTGCCGGATCGATGGGCGTGTCGGTCAGGGTCAGCGGCAGTGCCTGGCCGAACCGGCCCTGGTGGCCATTGCGGTCGCGGGACGCCACGCGCCAGTAGTAGGCGCCCGGCGGCAGAGGCTGGGCAGGGCGCAGGTGGGTGGATGAGGTGTCCTGTTCCAGCAGGGGCGAGCTGAACTGCGGGTCGCTCGCGATCTGCAGCACGCTGGAGGCGGCATCGGGGACGTGCCCCCATTCGAAGCGTGGACGCGTGCTGTTCACGGTCTCGTCGTGGCGCGGGCGCACGGTGAGCGGCGCGACCGGCTGGTCGCGGACGGTGAAATCGCGCTCGGTATCCAAGCCTTCCACGCCCTCGGCGCTGACCGCACGCACCAGCACGCGCAGCGTGCCGGCCGGCAGGTCGTCGAAGGTGGCGGTGGTGGTGGCGCTGTCCTGCGCGGCCAGCAGCACGTCGGGCTGGTCGGCGCGCACGACCTCGATGCGGTAGCCGGTGGCGCCGTCGACCGGTGCCCAGGCCAACCGCGCCGGCAGCGGCTCCAGCCGGGTCTGTGCGACCGCCAGCGACGGGGCCGGCAACAATGCCTCCAGGGTGGCCGGTCGGGTCAGCGCCGAGGGCGTGCGGGTGGCCTGGCCGTGGGCGACCAGGCGCTGGCCGGCGCGATTGCCGACCTGCACACGCCCTTCCACCACTTCGGTGGAGGCGCCCTGGCCGTCCTGGCCTGCGCTGACCCGGAACACCGTGCCGCGCACGCTGCTGGTGGCGGTCGGCGCATCGATGATGTAGCGCGACGCCGGGCCCCGCGCCGGGGTCACCCGGTTGCTGGCGCGGCCCTGTTCCAGGCGCAGACGGGTATCGACCATGCCGGTGCGTCCATAACGGCTGAGCTGGTCCAGGCGCAGTCGCGAGCCCTCGCGCAGCTGCAGGCGCGAGGCGTCGGCGAATTCGAGGGTGATGCTGGCATCGGCGCCGGTTTCGATTTCGTCGCCGATACGCAGCAGATCGCCTTCCTTCAGCGCGCGCAGCGTGCCTCGGCCAGCGGCCGTGCCGGCCTGCACCGGGCCGCGCACCGCCACCACACGCGCCGGAACGGGCTGCACCCGCAGCCACGCGACCGGGAACCCCAGCTGGGTGCCCGGCGGCAGCCGGTAAGGGTCATCGACACGGTTGTGCCGCTGCAGTCGTTCCCACTCGACTTCGGGCTTGAGGTAATGGGTAGCAAGGTCCCACAGGGTGTCGCCGGGGCGAACCCGGTAGTGCCAGTCCTGCGCCAGCAGGGGCAGGGGGGACAGCAACAGCAGGGCCAGCAGCAGGAAGCGCAGGGCACGGGGAGAACGGTGCAGCGGAAAGGTCAATCTCACGGTCGATGGCGCCCTGCGAAGCGGGGCTCAGCCATGCGGACCCCAATGGCCCAGACCTCATCCCCCCGAATGGATCGCGGCCTCCAACGTGCCGCAATCCATTATTGCCCGGGACCTGTGCAGGGTTTCTGAACGCCGCCGGCTCAGAACAGCAGCGAGGCCATGCGGCGGCGGTAGCGGCCCACCAGATCGTCGTCCTGGATGACCTTGAACGCATCGATCAGCAGTTTGCGCGGGCGGCCATCGTCGTAGGTGCGGTCGCGGCGCAGCATCTCCAGGAACTGCTCCAGCGCCGCCTCGTCGTCGCCGGCCAGCAGCTGCTGCACGCCGCGCAGGTGGCGCGCCTGCAGGTCATCGCCATCGGCGGCGATCCTCGCGTCCAGTGCGTCGGCGGCCGGCGCGTCCTGCAGCGCGTGGGCGAAGTCCAGGCGCGCGCGGGCGCGCACGGCGCGGTCATCGGTGGACAGGTTGGCCGGCAGTGCGTCGATCAGCGTGCTGGCCTCGGCGGTGGCACCGGTCTGCAGCAGGGCCAGCGCAAGGTCGAGCTTCAACTCTTCCTTGTCCGGCTCGGCGGCAATCGCCGCGCGCAGTACATCCACCTGGGCCTGCGGATCCAGCGGGGCCGGTTCGTCGGCTGCAGCGGCCTCCTCGGCGGGGGCCGCCGGCACCACGCCGTGCTGGGCCAGGAACTCGCGCAGCTGGCCTTCCGGCACGGCACCCGGGAAGCCATCGACGATCTGGCCGCCCTTGACCAGGAACACGGTGGGCACCGAGCGGATCTGGAAGGCCGCGGCGATCTGCTGCTCCTGGTCCACGTCCACCTTGGCCAGCTCGAATGCGCCGTTGTATTCGCCCGCCAGCTTTTCCAGCATCGGGCCCAGGGTCTTGCACGGGCCGCACCAGGTGGCCCAGAAGTCCACCAGCACCGGGGTCTGCAGGGACTTCTGCAGCACCTGCGCTTCAAAGGACTCGGTGGTGGCGTCAAAGACGTAGGGGAGATCGCTCATGGTCGGATATCAACGGGAAACAGGTAACCGAGTGTATGGTGCCGGCGCCTGCCCGACGCAACCCCACTGCCGCGCCTGCGGCAAACCGGAGACAATGCGCCCGGTAGGCAAGGCCGGGACGTCCGGCGATATCCGGAGTGACGATGCAGGCTGCAAAACGCTGGGAACGGGGGCTCGGGGCGGTGGCCGCGGCGGTATTCGTGGTGGCGGCGACGGGGTTCGCGCTGGCCTTGCCCGCGTTCGATCCGATGCGCCATCCGTTGGCCCTGCTCGGCGCCCTGGGCGTGCCGCATGGGCGTGCCTTCAGCCTGGTGACCCTGTTGCTGCCGGGTGTGATGGCGGCCGTGGTGGCGTTCTGCCTGCTGCTGCGCGTACCGCGCACCGCACCGTGGCCGCTGCGGGTGGGCGTGCAGATGCTGATGCTGGCCGCGCTGGCCTTTGCCGCGATGGGGCTGCTGCCGCTGGATGCCGAGGACATTGAAAGCGTGGCCAGCCGTTACCACGCCAGCGCGTGGATGGTCTGGGTGCTGGCCTTCGTGCCGGGGGCGCTGATGACGGCCTGGGGCGCAGGGTCGCTGGCGGGCTGGCGACGCGTGGCGCAGCTGCACCTGGCCTGTGGAACGACGGTGCTGCTGGCTGCGTTCGCGCTGCCGGCGCTGCTGCCGGGGCCGCTGGCCCAGCTGCTGGCCTTCGCCGGCTGGCTGGTCTGGCTGGCGGCGGTACTGCCGCTGGCACCTGCGGCGCTGCGGCCCTGAGCGCATCCCGCGCCGCGCACGTGGCGGTCGTTGCCGGTCAATCTCCTGATAATTCAACGAGATGACCTTTTCGGCGAGGGCAGGTGATCGCGCCGATTGGAGCCCTTTGCCGCACTGCGGTACCCTGTGCCGCTTTGCCGCCGCATCCGTGTTTCCATGACCAGCGTCGAACCCAACGTCTACGACCCGCAGCAGGTTGAATCCGTCGCCCAGAAATTCTGGGACGCCACCCATGCCTTCGAGGTCAACGAGTCTTCGGACAAGCCGAAGTTCTACTGTCTGTCGATGCTTCCGTACCCGTCCGGTGCGCTGCACATGGGCCACGTGCGCAACTACACCATCGGTGACGTGATCAGCCGCTACAAGCGGATGACCGGCCACAACGTGCTGCAGCCGATGGGCTGGGATGCGTTCGGCCTGCCGGCCGAAAACGCGGCGATCAAGAACAAGACGGCGCCGGCCAAGTGGACCTACGCCAACATCGGCCACATGCGCAGCCAGCTCAAGTCGCTGGGCTATGCCATCGACTGGTCGCGCGAGTTCGCCACCTGCACGCCCGAGTACTACGTGCACGAGCAGCGCATGTTCACCCGCCTGATGCGCAAGGGCCTGGCCTACCGCCGCAACGCGGTGGTGAACTGGGACCCGATCGACCAGACCGTGCTGGCCAACGAACAGGTCATCGACGGCCGTGGCTGGCGCTCCGGTGCCCTGGTGGAGAAGCGCGAGATTCCGCAGTGGTTCCTGCGCATCACCGATTACGCCCAGGAACTGCTGGACGGCCTGGATGAACTGCCGGGCTGGCCGGAGTCGGTCAAAACCATGCAGCGCAACTGGATCGGCCGTTCCGAAGGACTGGAAATCCAGTTCGACGTGCGCGATGTCGACGGCAGCGCGCTGGATCCGCTGCGCGTGTTCACCACGCGCCCGGACACCGTGATGGGCGTGACCTTCGTGTCCATCGCCGGCGAACACCCGCTGGCCCAGCACGCAGCGAAGTCGAACCCGGCGCTGGCCGCACTGCTGGCCGAGATGAAGCAGGGCGGCGTGTCCGAGGCCGAACTGGAAACCCAGGAAAAGCGCGGCATGGATACCGGCCTGCGCGCCGTGCATCCGGTGACCGGCGCCCAGGTGCCGGTGTGGGTCGCCAACTTCGTGCTGATGGGCTATGGCACGGGCGCGGTGATGGCCGTCCCGGGCCACGACCAGCGCGACAATGAATTCGCCAACAAGTACAGCCTGCCGATCCGCCAGGTCATCGCGCTGAAGTCGCCGCGCAAGGACGAGGGCGCCTACGACGCGACGCGTTGGCAGGACTGGTACGGCGACAAGACCCGCGAGACCGAACTGGTCAACTCCGACGAGTTCGACGGTCTGGATTTCCAGGGCGCCTTCGAGGCGCTGGCCGAACGGTTCGAGCGCAAGGCCCAGGGCCAGCGCCGCGTGAACTATCGCCTGCGCGATTGGGGCGTGAGCCGCCAGCGCTACTGGGGCTGCCCGATCCCGGTGATCTACTGCCCCAAGTGCGGTGCGTTGCCGGTGCCGGAAGAACAGCTGCCGGTGGTACTGCCTGAAGACGTCAACTTCGTCGGCACCGGTTCGCCGATCAAGGCCGACCCGGAATGGCGCAAGACCACCTGCCCGGATTGCGGCGGTGCGGCCGAGCGCGAAACCGACACCTTCGACACCTTCATGGAGTCGAGCTGGTACTACGCCCGTTACACCTCGCCGGGCGCCCGCGATGCGGTCGACAAGCGCGGCAACTACTGGCTGCCGGTGGACCAGTACATCGGCGGCATCGAACACGCGATCCTGCACCTGATGTACTTCCGCTTCTTCCACAAGCTGCTGCGTGATGCGCGCATGGTGGACAGCAACGAGCCGGCGCAGAACCTGCTGTGCCAGGGCATGGTGATCGCCGAGTCCTACTACCGCTGGAACGCGGAAAATCCGAAGGACAAGGATTGGATCAATCCGGCCGACGTGAACGTGCAGCGCGACGAGCGCGGCCGCATCACCGGCGCCACGCTGATCGCCGACGGCCTGCCGGTGGAGATCGGCGGCACCGAGAAGATGTCCAAGTCCAAGAACAACGGCGTGGACCCGCAGGCGATGGTCGGCAAGTACGGCGCCGACACCGTGCGCCTGTTCTCGATGTTCGCCGCACCGCCGGAACAGTCGCTGGAGTGGAACGAAGCCGGCGTGGATGGCATGGCCCGCTTCCTGCGCCGCCTGTGGGCGCAGGTGCAGAAGCATGCTGCCGAAGGCCAGGCGCCGGCGCTGGACGTGGCCGCGCTGAACGCAGAGCAGAAGGCGCTGCGCCGCAAGACCCATGAAACCATCGGCAAGGTCGGTGACGACTACGGCCGCCGCCACAGCTTCAACACCGCGATTGCCGCGGTGATGGAACTGATGAACGCGCTGGCCAAGTTCGATGATCTCTCCGGGCAGGGCCGTGCGGTCCGCCAGGAAGCGCTGCAGGCAGCCGTGCTGCTGCTCAACCCGATCACGCCGCATGCCAGCCATGCGCTGTGGCAGGTGCTGGGCAACGCCGAGACGCTGCTGGAAGACCAGGCGTTCCCGCAGGCCGACGCCGGTGCGCTGGTGCGCGACGCGGTGACCCTGGCGGTGCAGGTCAACGGCAAGCTGCGCGGCACCATCGACGTGGCCGCCGATGCAGCGCGTGACCAGATCGAAGCGCTGGGTCTGGCCGAGCCGAATGCCGCCAAGTTCCTCGACGGCCTGACCGTGCGCAAGATCATCATCGTGCCCGGCAAGATCGTGAACATCGTGGCCGCCTGAGGGCGGTCACGAACCACGCCTCCGGTCTCAACCGACGTTCACGCGGCATCGGGCATCTTCTATGCCTGTTGCCGCGCCCGCCCGGCTCCCCCAGACTGTGCCCATGACCCGATTCCTGCTTGCCCTCGTTCTGACCACCACCCTTGCCGGCTGTGGCTTCCATCTGCGCAACAAGCTGATGCTGCCGGCCGACGCGGCGGCGGTGAAGGTGGTGTCCACCGCTCCCTACAGTGAGCTGGTCAAGCTGCTCCGTCGTGGGCTGCAGGCCTCCGGCGCGGTGATCGCCGATGCCGACAGTGTCGATGACAGCACCGACGGCGTGCCGGTGGCGCAGCTGCAGGTGGTGTCCGAGCGTTGGGGCGACCTGCCGATCGCCATCGATGCGCAGGGCCGTGCCCAGGAATACAGCCTGCGCTACGCGGTGATCTTCGTGTTCCGCCGCGAAGACGGCAGCGTGCTGGTGCCGCAGCAGGTGATCGAACTGTCGCGCGACTACGTCTCGCCGCCCACCGACGCCACCGGTACCACCACCGAGCGCGAGATCCTGGCCGACGAACTGCGCCGCGAGATGTCCGCTTCGATCCTGCGCCGTATCGACAGCGTGGTGCGTGCTGAAATGGAACACGGCCGACTGCCGGCCAAGCCGGGCGAACCGGCGGTGGCACCGGCCCAGCCGGTCGATCCGCCGAAGGGCAACTGACCGGTCCGCACGGACCGGCCGCCGGCATGGAACTGCGCCCCGAACAGCTTGCCAGCCAGCCGGCCAGCCAGGCGCTGCTGCCGGTGTACCTGATCGCCGGGCCGGAAACGCTGCGGGTGCTGGAGGCGGCCGATGCGGTGCGCGCCCGCGCACGACAGGACGGCATCAGCGAGCGCGAGGTGTTCGACGCCGACGGCCGCGATTTCGACTGGAACCAGCTCGATGCGACCTTCAACGCGCCGAGCCTGTTCAGTGCCCGGCGCCTGGTCGAGCTGCGCCTGCCCAGCGGCAAGCCGGGCAAGGACGGCGCGGAAGTGATCAGCCAGTTCTGCGCCAACCCGGCGCCGGACGTGATCCTGCTGATCACCTGCAACGAATGGAGCAAGGCCCACCAGGGCAAGTGGGCCGAGGCGGTGGGCCGCGTCGGCGTGCTGTCCGTGGCCTGGGCGATCAAGCCGCACGAACTGCCCGACTGGATCGAGCGCCGCCTGCGCCAGCAGGGCCTGCGCGCCGATCCGCCGGCCGTGCAGCGGCTGGCCGAGCGGGTGGAAGGCAATCTGCTGGCCGCCGCGCAGGAAATCGACAAGCTCGCGCTGCTGGCCAAGGGCCAGACCCTGGACGTGGAGACGATGGAGTCGCTGGTGGCCGATGCCGCCCGCTACGACGTGTTCCGGCTGGTGGAAGCCACTTTCTCCGGGCAGCCTCCGGCGGTCCTGCGGATGCTGGCCGGCCTGCGCGGCGAAGGCGAGGCCGTGGCAGCGCTGACCCCGATCGTGATCCGTGAACTGCTGGCCACGGCCGGGCTGGCACGGGTGCAGGCCCGTGGCGGCAACCTGGCCGCGGAAATGAAGAGCCGCGGCATCTGGGAATCGCGGCAGGCGCCGTTCAAGCGCGCACTGCAGCGGCACCCCGAGCCCAAGCGCTGGGAGCGGTTCGTGGCCGAGGCAGGGTTGGTGGACCGCATCGCCAAGGGGCGCGCTGACGGCGACGCCTGGCTGGCGCTGGAGCGGCTGCTGCTGGCCGTGGCCGAGGCCCGTGCCGTGCGCCTGCTGGCGCGCGCCTGACCGATGCCGCTGCGCATCTATTACGGCGGCACCTTCGATCCGGTGCACTTGGGCCATCTGGCCATCGCACGGGCGGCGCGCGACCAGCTGCAGGTAGCGGTGCGCCTGCTGCCGGCGGCCGATCCGCCGCACCGGGCGGCACCAGGCGCGTTGGCGTCCGATCGCGCCACGATGCTGACCCTGGCCATCGACGGCGAGCCGGGACTGCTGCTGGACCGCCAGGAACTGGAGCGCGCCGAGCGCCAGCCCGGCGTGCCGTCCTACACCGTGGACACCCTGCGCGAACTGCGCGAGGCGTTGGGGCCGCAACGGCCGCTGGCGTGGCTGGTCGGCGCCGACAGCCTGCTGGGGTTGCCGCAGTGGCATGAGTGGGAGGCGCTGTTCGGGCTGGCCCATTTCATCGTTGCCGATCGCCAGGGCAGTGCCCTGGACCAGGCCCTGCCGCCGGCGCTGGCGCAGGCCTTGCAGGGCCGTTGGACCCGGCGCGAGCAGGATCTGCTGGAGGCGCCCGGCGGGCGCGTGCTGCGGCTGGACGCCCCGCTGCGGGCCGAGTCGGCCACCCGGGTACGGGCACTGATCCAGACCGGTGGCGCGTGGCAGGCGCTGCTGCCTCCGGCCGTGGCCGGCTACATCGCCGACCGGGGCCTGTACGGCGCATCCAGCACGTGAATACGCGGGCGCCCGCCGCCCCGTATAATCGGCATCACATTTATCGAGTCTCCCCGCTTTGAGCAATCAACCCCAGCCCCAGACCATCAAGGTCCAACTGCCCAGCCCCGCACCGTCCAACGATCAGTTGCTGGAGTGCGTGCGCAAGGCCACCGAAGAACTGAAGGCGAAGGATCTCGTCGAGATCGACGTCATCGGCAAGTCCAGCGTCGCCGATTACATGGTGATCGCCTCGGGCACGTCCAGCCGCCACGTGAAGTCGATCGCCAATGAGGTGGTGAAGTTCGCCAAGCAGCTCGGCGTGATGCCGCTCGGCGTGGAAGGCGAGCGCGAAGCGGAGTGGGTGCTGGTGGACCTGGGCGACGTGATCGTCCATGTGATGCTGCCGCGCGTGCGCGAGTTCTACGCGTTGGAGCGCCTGTGGACGGTCGGCGACCAGCCGCCGAGCCTGCTCGACGACGCGGACGAAGAAGACGACTACGCCGCGCGCTGATGCCGCAGGTGTGGATCGCGACAACGGCGCCGAGGGCGCCGTTGTCGTTTGCGCGGCAGGCCTGCCGCCAGCAGGAGCAGTGAGATGAAAGCCAGGTTGATCGCCACCGGAGAACGCGCGCCCGCCTGGGTTGCGCAGGGCTTTGCCGAGTACCAGAAGCGGCTGTCGCACTGGCTGCCGTTCGAGCTGGTGGAGATCGAGCCGGGGCTGCGTGGCAAGGGCCGCGACGCGCGCCGTGCGACGGAGGACGAGGGCAGGCGGGTGATCGCGGCTCTGCCGAAGAATGCGTATGTGGTGGCGCTGGACGTGCCCGGTCGCCAGCTCAGCTCCGAGCAGCTGGCGCAGCGTCTGGAGCACTGGCGCGGGCAGGGCAGGGACATGGCGTTCCTGATCGGCGGGCCGGAGGGACATTCGCCGGAGGTGTCGGCGCTGGCGGATGAAAAATGGTCGATCGGGCCGCTCACGCTGCCGCACATGCTGGTGCGCCTGGTGGTGGCCGAGCAGCTGTACCGTGCCGCGGCGATGCTGGCCAACCATCCGTATCATCGGGCGTGACAGCGCGCGCGAACGAATTGGGAAAAAACGGGTTACATCCCGCGAAAAACTGGTTACAATGCGCACCCCGCCCGAATAGCTCAGCCGGTTAGAGCACTTGACTGTTAATCAGGGGGTCGTTGGTTCGAGTCCAACTTCGGGCGCCAAGTTTTGAAAAGCCTCGCAGCGATGCGAGGCTTTTTTTTGCGCATCGCGGGTAGAGCCGACCGTTGGTCGGCTGGCCGCGCGAAGCGCGCACGGAACCCCGGTAGAGCCGACCGTTGGTCGGCTGGCCGCGCGAAGCGCGGCAACGATCGGCAAAGCGCGGCAATGACCGGAGCAACGGCAGCCGGGTAGAACCCGGCTCTACGAGATGCATCGCACGAACCGCCGGTAGAGCCGACCGTTGGTCGGCTGGCCGCGCGAAGCGCGGCAATGATCGGCGCAGCGCGGCAATGACCGGCGCAACGGCAGCCGGGTAGAGCCGACCGTTGGTCGCCTGGCCGCGCGAAGCGCGGCAATGATCGGCGAAGTGCGGCAATGACCGGAGCAACGGCAGCCGGGTAGAACCCGGCTCTACGACGCGCGGGGCGCGGCAATGATCGGCGCATCGGCCGGCCGCGCCACCAACAAAAAGCCCGGGCAATGCCCGGGCTTTTCGTTCCCCAAGAGCGGTGGATCAGTTGAAGGTGTACTTGGCGCCGACGGTGAAGTAACGGCCGATCGCGCCGCTGAAGTGCAGCGGGTTGTAGTTGACCGCACCGTAGGTGCTCGGATCCAGCGGAGCGATCTTGTCGAACACGTTCTGCACCGAGGCGTTGAGTTCGAACGCTTCGGTCACGTTCCAGCGACCGGACAGGTCGAAGGTGGTGAACGAGGAGATCTTCTCGACCGGCGTACCGTCTTCATAGAAGGCCAGGTACGAACCGCCGCGGGCGTCCTTGTTGTCCAGGCTGGAGATGTAGTTGGCGACGCCGCTCACGCTCCAGTTGCCCTGCTTCCAGGTGGTGCCGAAGTTGATGCGGTCCTGCGGCGTGCCGATGCAGTTGGTCACATCGCAGTTGCCGTGGGTGCCCACGTAATCCACCGTGGTGTCGCCTTCGGTGCGCTCGAACTTGAGCACGTGGCTCCACTGCATGTCCAACTCGAGCTGGCCCGGGCCGAGGTCGAAGGTCTGGCGGATATCGGTGTCGATACCGCGCACACGCGACGAGTTGGCATTCACGTAGGCGGTGTTGACGGCCAGGATCGTACCGGTGTTCGCCACCCCGTTGAGGTTGTTGCTGTCACGCAGGACGTTGCCGGCGGCGATCGCGTCGGCGGTGCTGCCCTGGGCGATTTCGTTGGTGCGCTTGATTTCCCACGCATCGACGGTCAGCGAGGTGCTCGAGGTCGGCTGCAGCACGATGCCCACCGAGTAGCTCTTGGACTCCTCCGGCTTCAGGCCCGGATTGGGACGGGTGATGATGGCGACCTGACGGGCGCCGCACTCGGCCGGATCGTTGCCGCTGGCGGCGCAACGGGCCGGGTCGCGGGCGTTGGAGAAGGCAGCCAGGCCACCGTCGCCGTTTTCGGCCGGGTTGGGGGCGCGGAAGCCTTCGGCATAGCTGGCACGCAGCGCCACCCAGTCGACCGGGGTCCACTTCACGCCCAGCTTCGGCGTTGCCTTGCCTTCGCCGCTTTCGTACTTGTCGTAGCGGACCGCGCCGGACAGTTCCAGCTGCTCCAGCACCGGTGCGGACAGTTCGACGTAGCCGGCGTACACGTTCTGGGTACCGTCATAGGCCGAGTAGCCCAGGCCGATGATGTCGCCCACGTCGGTGTAGGTCTGCGGGGTCAGGCTGTTGCTGGTACGACGCCATTCGGTACCCAGCGCCAGGCCCAGCGGGCCGCCCTTGAGGTCCATCAGGCTGCGCGACACGGTGAAGTCGAACATGTCCAGGCTGGACTTGGCGCGGGCGCTGATGGTCGGGGAGATGAAGTCATACAGCGCCTGCGAGTTCTGCCCGGCGTTGTCGCCGATGCGCCACACGCCGCCGGCGCAGTTCGGATCACCCAGCGCACAGCGGACCGCGCTGTAACGCAGGAAGCCGGTGCGCTTGTTGGTCAGGTCGGTACCCGAATGCAGGTAGGCGGTGTCGTAGCTCCACTCGCCCCAGTTGCCCTTGACGCCGACCAGGAAACGGTTGAACTCGTTGGTGTTGTTGGTCACGCGCGGACCCACGTCCCAGGCCGAGTAGCGCAGGCGCGAGGCCTGGCCGGGAATCGGATTGTCCGGGTGGGTCGGGCCGAGCACGGTGGCGCCCGGGCCGCTGTTGGCATTGACCGGGCCACCGGGATAGCCCCAGCCGCCGGACACGCCCGACGGCGTATTGGAGAACACGGTTTCCTTCTTGGAGTAGCCGATCTCGGTGTAGACCTCGCCGCCTTCGCCGAAGGCGAAGCTGGCACGGCCGAACACGTTGACGTACTTCTCTTCCGGGGTCAGGTCGCGGAACTGCTGCGCCGGATCCCACAGGCAGCCTTGGGCCTGGGCGGTGGCATCGTTCTGGCCGGGAATGGTGGTCAGACCGGCGCAGCCGGGCAGAGCAACCAGGTGGCCGGTGCTGTCGAACACCGAGCCGTTCGGGCCGGTGCCGCCAGCGGTGCCGCCGCTGAGGTAGGCGCCGCCGAGGAACTGCGCGTCGCCCGCATCGTAGCCCCAACGACGGATGTCGCCGGTGCCGATCCACTTGCGGTCCTTGCGGTCGCTGATCTTGATCGCGTCGGTCTTGCCCACGTCCAGGCTGAAGAACGCATTCCAGCCATCGGTGGCCAGGTCGCCGGTACCGGCGGTCAGGGTGGCCTTCTTGGCATCGCCGTCGCTGTCGCCGGACAGGCCGTAGGACGCGCGCAGGATCGCGCCGTTGAAGTCGCTGCGCAGGATGATGTTGACCACGCCGGCGATGGCGTCCGAACCGTAGATGGCCGAGGCGCCGTCCTTGAGGACTTCGATGCGCTCCACCGCGTCCAGCGGAATGGTGCTCAGGTCGGTGAAGACCTTCTGGCCGTCATCGGCCAGGCCATAGGTGGCCATGCGGCGGCCGTTCAACAGCACCAGCGTGGAGCCGGCGCCCAGGCCGCGCAGCGAGATGCCGGCGCCGCCGCCAGCAAAGCCGTTGCCGAAGGTCTTGGGAATGGAGCCGGCGCCGTCGGCGGTGAGCGTCTGCAGGTACTCGGCCACCGTGGTCTTGCCGGTGCGGTCGATTTCCTGGCGGGTCACCACCTGCACCGGGGAGGGGGTCTCGGTGTTGGTGCGCGGAATGTTGGAACCCGTGACCGTGATCCGGTCCAGGTTGGTGGCCTGCTCCTGGGCGAAGGCAGAAGAGCTGGCCAGAGCGCCGGCCAGCAACAGCATGCTGCCGGTCAGGGAGGTGGAAATGGAATGGGCCAGAGTATTGCGGCGGCTGCTGTCGAGCCGTTGGATCGGGTGTTTCACAGCTTCTCTCCTGACTGGAAAACCTACGATGGCGAAAGATCGGCACCGGAACGGCGGCCGACGGCGCCAATCTAGGTTTCCAGCAGGTGACGTAAGTGTGAAAAATTGCTTAATCCGCTCCGCCGTTCGTCGGCGGCGAGGCGGGGCGCCCGGCAGGCGCCCGCCGTGCGGGCTCACCGGGGCAGCGAGAAGTCCACCGGCACCAGGCCGTCGGCCACCAC
>NZ_JBMOWY010000015.1:0-12235 GCF_049310345.1 Stenotrophomonas sp. GZD-301
AAACATTTTCCCACTCCTTTCATCTTTCTTTCTTCGGCGAGGCGTGGCTCCCGGCAGGCCCCCCGCCGTGCGGGCTCACCGGGGCAGCGAGAAGTCCACCGGCACCAGGCCGTCGGCCACCACGGCCTGGCCGTCACGCATGGCCGGCACGAAGCGCCAGTGGCGGAGCACCTGCTGGCGGGCGGCGCTGTCGAGGGTACGCGAGCCGCTGCTGCGCTCGATCGTCACCTCGCTGGGGCGGCCATCGGTCCCCACCCGGACCCGCAGCAGCACCGTACCCTGCTGACCGTCGCGGATGGCCTGGATCGGGTAGGCCGGCGGCGGCGCGCTGCGGTACTGCAGCTGCACGCCCAGCGCGGGCGGACCACCGCTGACGGGGGTGGACGGTTCCAGCGAGGGCAGGGCCGGCTCGCTGGCCGGCAACGGCGGCACCGCCAGGGTGTCGTCGGCGCTGGCGGTCGGCGGGGCCTGCGGCGGGGCAACCCGTTGCGTCGGGACCGCCGGGGCGGTCTTTGGCGGCGCCGGGTCGACGGTCACGATTTTCGGCGGCGGCAACGGCGGGGTGGGCGTGGGGGTCATCCAGCGCACGGACATGCGGTCGCGCTGGGCCGGCGCGGCCACGTAGGCGGCCGGAATCAACAACAGCATCAACGCCAGCGCGTGCAGTGCCAGCGCCGTGCTCCAACCGAGCACGCGGGAAACATCGAGTTGCAGGGGCATCACGGGGGGCTGCGTACGGACCATGCTCCACTCTCCTTGCCAGATGTGCGGGAACATCAACGTGCCAGCGCGGCCTGCGGGGTTGCGACGGGGCCGCGCAATGACAGCAATACCGGAGCGCGGCATGGGCCGGAAGCCATGCAGGAGGGGGGCGTTTGGCTGCCGCTCAGAAACGGGCGCCGGACAGCACGACGGCGCCCTGGGGCGCCGTCGTGGACTTGCCTGCCGGTGGGCTCAGCGGCCGAGGTCGAAGACCACGTCCAGGTTGACCGATACGGTCGATTCACCCGGCGAGACCGGGGTGGACACGTCCGCCGCCATCGGCGCCGCGGCCGCGCGCATCATCACCGGACGGAAGTTGCCGCCCCCGCTTTCGGAGATGCTGACGATGCGGCGCACGCGCAGGCCGAGCGACTTGGCATAGGTCTCGGCGCGGGCCTGGGCCTTCTTCAGCGCCGCCAGGCGGGCCTCGTCGTACACGGGCTCGGGCTGGTCGATCTCGAACTGCGGGCCGTTGATCTGGTTGGCGCCCTGCGCGGCCAGCGCATCGAGCACCTTGCCGAGCTTGGCGATGTCGCGGACCTTCAGGCTGACCGTGTTGCTGGCCTGGTAGCCGGTGATCTTCGGCGCTTCATTGTCCGCGTAACGGTACTGCGGGCTGAGGTTGACGCCGCTGGTCTGCACGTCGCGCTCGGCGATGCCGGCGGCCTTGATCGCGGCCAGCACCTTGACCATCTGCTCGGCGTTCTGGCGCATGGCGGTGTTGCCATCGACGGCCTGGGTGACCACGCCGGCCGACAGCGTGGCCACGTCGGGCACGCGCCGGGCCTCGGCGTTGGCCGAGATGTTGAGCAGGGTGCTGTCGGCCGCAACGGCGACGGCGGGCTGGGACTGGGCGTGTGCGGTCATCGAGGTTCCCAGGGCAAGGGACAGGGCAAGCAGCAGGGGGGACAACGAATGGCGGCGCATGTACATCTCCTTGTGAAGGCGTTGAGGTTGGTGTCGGGGCGATGAACGTGTCGTGAGCTTTCCCGGGGTTGATCACGTTTCGATACGGTTGCTCGCGATTCAGACAGTAGCCACAGGTTATGCTTCCGCGATGTTTTATCTTGCCTCCCGATCTCCCCGACGCAACCAGCTGCTCGCGCGCCTGGACCGGCCCTTCCGTGCGCTGGACCTGGAGGTGCCTGAAATCCGCGGCCCCGCCGAATCAGCCACCGGCTACGTGCAGCGCGTGGCCGCCGACAAGGCGCGCGCGGGCCTGGCGCTGGTCGCCGACGACGCGCAGGCCGTGGTGCTGGGCTCGGATACCGAGGTGGTGCTCGACGGCCGCGTGTTCGGCAAGCCGGCCGATGCCGCCGATGCGCGGGCGATGCTGCGCGCGCTGTCCGGGCGCACCCACCAGGTGATGACGGCGGTGGCGCTGGCCGCGGCCGGCCGCCACGACAGCGTGCTGGTGGTATCGGAGGTGAGTTTCATCGACATCGGCGACGACGCGATCGCGGCCTACGTGGCCAGCGGCGAGCCGATGGGCAAGGCCGGCGCCTACGCCATCCAGGGCGGCGCCGAACGTTACATCCGCCATCTGGCGGGAAGCTATTCGGGTGTGATGGGATTGCCCCTGCAACAGACCGAGCAGTTGCTGCAGGCGTTTGGCGTTCCGCCCGCTGCTTCCACCACGCCAACGGAGGGTGTCGTCCATGTCTGAAGAAATCCTGGTCAATGTCACCCCGCGCGAAACGCGCGTCGCCGTCATCGAGAACGGCATGCTGCAGGAACTGCATATCGAGCGCGGCTGGCGCCGGGGTGTGGTCGGCAACATCTACAAGGGCAAGGTGCAGCGGGTGATGCCGGGCATGCAGGCGGCCTTCGTCGAGGTCGGGCTGGAGCGCGCCGCGTTCCTGCACGCCAACGATGTGATCCGGCCGGCGCCGGTCGCCAGCGCCGATACCGAAGGCACCACGCTGCCGCCGCCCTCGTCGGTGCCGATCGTGGAACTGCTGCGCGACGGCCAGGACATCGTGGTGCAGGTGGTCAAGGACCCGATCGGCACCAAGGGCGCCCGCCTGACCACCCAGATCAGCATTCCCTCGCGCTACATGGTGCTGCTGCCGCAGTCCAAGGTGGTGGGGGTCTCGGCACGCATCGAGGACGAAGCCGAACGGGCCCGCCTGAAGAGCCTGGTGACCGAGCTGTCGGCCCAGCACGGCGGCTACGGCTACATCGTGCGCACCAACGCCGAAGGCCAGCCGGCCGAAGCCATTGCCGAGGACGTGGCCTACCTGTCGCGCGTGTGGAATGTGGTCGAGCGGCGCGGCCGCGATGCCGCGCCCTGCAGCGTGATCTATGAAGACCTGAGCCTGCCGCTGCGCTCGGTACGCGACCTGATCCGCAAGGACGTGGACAAGGTCAAGGTGGACTCCAAGGAAACCTTCGCCCAGCTGCAGGCCTTCGTGGCCAAGTACATGCCGGTGCTGGCCGAGAAGCTGGAGCTGTACAACGGCGACCGGCCGATCTTCGACATGTTCGGGGTGGAGGACGAGATCGGCCGCGCGCTGGACAAGCAGGTGCCGCTCAAGTCCGGCGGCTACCTGGTGATCGACCAGACCGAGGCGATGACCACCATCGATGTGAACACCGGTTCGTTCCTCGGCCAGCGCAACCTCGAGGAGACCGTGTTCCGCACCAACCTGGAAGCGGCGCAGGCCGTGGCGCGGCAGCTGCGGCTGCGCAACCTGGGCGGCATCATCATCATCGACTTCATCGACATGGACGATGCCGAGCATCGCCGCCAGGTGCTGCGCACGCTGGAGAAGGCGCTGGCCCGCGACCATGCCAAGACCACGGTGTACGAGTTCTCGCCGTTGGGCCTGGTGGAGATGACCCGCAAGCGCACCGTGGAGAGTCTGGAGCGGCAGCTGTCCGAGCCCTGCCCGGAATGCAGCGGCCGGGGCTCGATCAAGACCGCCGAAACGGTCACCTACGAGATCTTCCGCGAGATCACCCGCGCCGTGCGCCAGTTCGACGCCGCGCGCCTGCTGGTGATCGCCTCGACCAAGGTCGTGGCGCGCATCACCGACGAGGAATCCTCGGCGGTGGCCGAGCTGGAGGAATTCCTGGGCAAGTCGATCCGCTTCCAGGCGGACGAGCAGTACCTGCAGGAGCAGTTCGATGTCGTGCTGCTCTGACCGTCACCCGCCTGCGCCGTGCGGCGCGGGCGTCCACGCGTTGCGATGAGCACGCCGCTTCGACTGCGACTGCGAAGGATTCGCCGCCATGCTGTGTATGCACTGGCGATCGTATTGGTCTGCGTGGCGGTGCTGGTGGGCACCGTCAGCCAGCTGCTGCCCCTGGCCGAGCGGCACCCGGACAAGGTGGCCGCCTGGTTGAGTGCGCGTGCCGGCCAGCCGGTGCGTTTCGATGGGCTGGACACCGCCTGGACCCGGCGCGGCCCGCTGCTGCAGCTCAAGGGACTGCGCATCGGGGCCGGCGAGGGGCTGCGCATCGGCGAGGCCGAGGTGCTGGTGTCGATGTACGCCGGCCTGCTGCCGGGCCACTCGTTGACCGAACTGCGCCTGCGCGGCGTGGCCCTGGTGCTGCAGCGGGCCGCGGACGGCCGCTGGTCGGTGCGCGGCCTGCCGCAGGCGGGCAGCGGCGATCCGCTGGAAACACTGCGCCGGCTGGGCGAACTGCAGGTGATCGGCGGCCGCCTGAGCGTGGATGCGCCGTCGATCGGCGTGCAGGCCGCACTGCCGCGCATCGACCTGCGCCTTCGCGTGAATGGCCAACGCCTGCGCGTGGGCGCACGCGCGTGGGCGGACCCGGCGGCACAACCGTTGACCGCCGTGCTGGATTTCGACCGGCAGCAAGGCGATGGACAGGCCTGGCTGGCGGCCGACCCGGCCGATTTCCGCGCCTGGTCCGGCCTGCTCAGGGCGGGCGGCGTATCGCTGCAGCAGGGCACCGGCGAGTTCAATGCCTGGGTGGATCTGCGCGACCACAAAGTGGTGATGGTCACCTCCGATGCCGATCTGCAGGGGGTGCGCCTGCGCGGCGCGCCGCTGGCCGACGGCACGCGGCCGCAGCTTGCCCTGGATACCCTGCAGCTGCGCGCCCGCTGGCGTTGGGTGAAGGGCGGCTGGCGCGCGGATGCGCCGCGGCTGCGGATCGGCATGGAAGGAGGCACCCAGCAGCTGGACGGCCTGCTGATCGCCGGCGGCCAGCAGTTCGCGCTGTCCGGCGACAACCTGGATGCCACCGCGCTGCTGCGCGGTCTGGCCCTGACCGACCGCATCGACCCCGGCCTGCGCAGCTGGCTGCACGCGGCTGCACCGCAGGTGCGGATGAGCCGGGTGCGGGTGGCCGGCAGGCAGGGCGGGCCGCTGTCGATCGACGGTGAGCTGGATGAGATCCGCTTCGCCGCGGCCGGGCATTCTCCGGGCCTGAGCGGCGTGGGCGGCCGTTTCACCGGCGACGCCGATGGGTTCGCGCTGGACCTTGTGCCGTCGCGGGTGATGCATTTCGACTGGCCGACCGGGTTCGGCCAACGCCACGACGTCCGTCTGGCCGGCCGTGTGATCGGCTGGCGCGACGAAGCCGGCGGGTGGCGGATCGGTACGCCGGCACTGCGCGTGCAGGGCACCGACTATGCCGCCGACGTGCGCGGCGCGGTGTGGTTCCAGGGCAACGGAACCCGCCCGTGGCTGCAGTTGGCGGCCAAGATCGACGACGTGCCGATGACCACGGCCAAGCGCTTCTGGATCCACTCCAAGATGAGCAAGGGCGCCACCGACTGGCTCGACGCCGCGCTGGTGTCCGGGCAGGTGCGCGGTGGCGTGGGGCTGGTCACCGGCGACCTGGAGGACTGGCCGTTCGACCGCAACAACGGGCGCTTTGAAGCGACCGGCCACATCGACAACGGCAGCATCCGGTTCCAGCACGACTGGCCGACGATGGACAAGGTCAATGCCGACATCGCCTTCATCGGGCCCGGCTTCGAGCTGCACGGCAGCGGCGACCTGGCCGGGGTGGCGGTGAACCACTTCGACGCCGGCATTGCCGATTTCGGCCAGACCGACCTGTACGTGAAGGCCACCACCCGCAGTGATGCCGGCGCACTGCTGACGATGCTGCGGCGCAGCCCGCTGCAGGCCACCTACGGCGACACCCTGGACAACCTCACCGCGAAGGGGCCAGCCGCGGTGACCTTCGATCTGCTGCAGCCCCTGCACCATGACGACCCCGGCGGGCACCTACAGGGCACCGTCGACCTGGACGGTGCCAGTCTGTCGGACAAGCGCTTCGATCTCGCCTTCGATGCCATGCGCGGGCAGGCGCGCTACGGACGTGGCGGCTTCGACGCCGACAAGCTGGCGGTGCGCCACCTTGGCCAGGACGGGCTGCTCAGCCTGCGCGCCGGCGAGTATGTGCAGGACCCGCAGAAGGCCTTCGAATCCGAACTGACCGCCTCGCTCGATGCCGGCGGCCTGCTCGACCGCGCGCCGGAGCTAAACTGGCTCAAGCCGTACATCCAGGGCACCTCGCGCTGGACCATCGGGGTGACCCTGCCCAAGGTCGCCGCCGGCAGCAGAACGCCCGCGCCGACCGAGCTGCGGCTGCATTCGGACCTGGTCGGCACGCGCCTGGACCTGCCGGCGCCGCTGGACAAGCCGGCCGACGTGCCGCTGGCCACTGCGGTGGCGGCGCAGCTGCCGATGGGCAGCGGCCGGGTGGACGTGGCCTTCGGCCAGCGCCTGGCCCTGGCCGCGCGCATGCACAACAACCAGACCGGCGTGCAGGTCACCCTCGGCAGCGGCCAGGTGGATCGCGAGCCACCGGCCAGCGGGCTGGTGGTCAACGGCCGCAGCGGCTCGCTGGATGCGCTGGAATGGATCGGCCTGGCGCGTTCGCCCGGCGGCGACGACGGCAAGGACCCGATGCCGCTGCGGCACGTGGATGTGCAGGTCGGCCAGCTGCTGCTGGCCGGTGGCGTGTTCCAGCAGACCCGCCTGCAGCTGCGGCCCACCGGCAACAGCGTGGACGTGCGCCTGGACGGCCCCTCGCTGGCCGGCAGCCTGGATGTCCCCAATGCCGATGGCGGCACCATCGTCGGCAAGCTCAGCCGCGTGCACTGGCAGTCGCTGCCGACGCCGGTCAAGGCGCCGGGCGATGGCGCGCCGATCGTGCTGCCCAGCGACGCCCTGCTGGCGGCACGGGTGCAGGCCAGCGCCAATGACACCGACCCGGCCCGGATTCCGCCGCTGTCGCTGGATATCGACGACCTGCAGTTCGGCAAGGCCACGCTGGGCAAGGCGGTGCTGCGTACCCGCCCGATGGCCAATGGCCTGAGCGTGGACCAGCTGCAGTTCCGTTCGCCCAAGCAGGCCATCGATGTCAGTGGGCGCTGGATGGGCAGGGGCGCGGCCGCCCACACCCAGCTGACGGTGGACGTGAAGAGCGAGGATCTGGGCGGGCTGATGCAGAACCTGGATTACGGCGGCCAGCTGCGCGGCGGCCAGGGCCAGCTGCAGCTGCAGGCCGGCTGGCCGGGCGGTCCGTCGGACTTCCAGCTCGGCGCGCTGGAAGGGCGCCTGGACGTGCATGCGCGCAATGGCCAGCTGCTGGAGCTGGAGCCCGGCGCCGGGCGCGTCCTGGGCCTGCTCAGCGTGACCCAGCTGCCGCGCCGGCTGATGTTCGATTTCCGCGACTTCTTCTCCAAGGGGTTCGCCTTCAACCAGGTCGAAGGCACCCTGGCGTTCGCCGGCGGCCTGGCCACCACCGACAAGGTGCTGATCGAAGGTCCTGCGGCCAACATCAGCATCCGCGGCCAGACCGACCTGCGCCGCCAGCAGTTCGACCAGACCATCGACGTCAATCCGCGCGCCGGCAACCTGCTGACCGTGGTCGGCGCAGTCGCCGGTGGACCGGTCGGCGCCGCGGTCGGCGCCGCCGCCAATGCGGTGCTGTCCAAGCCGCTGGGCGAAATCGGCGCCAAGACCTATCGTGTGACGGGCCCCTGGGCCGAACCCAAGGTCGAGGTGATCGACCGCGACGATGCGCCCCGGCCGGCCCCGGCTCCCGCCCGCCCGACCCCGCGCTGACCCTTTTCCCGCGCCCGGGTTGCGATGGCGACCGGCGCCCTCAGATAGATGACATGACCGACAACGCACTCTCGCTGGCCCACGACCGACTGCTCCTGCCCGCCGGGCTGGATGCCAACGGCCTGGAACGCACCTTCGGCACCCTGCTGGGGCCGGGGATCGACTTTGGCGACCTGTACTTCCAGCACGCCCGGCGCGAAAGCTGGAGCGTGGAAGACGGCATCGTCAAGGACGGTGCCCATTCGATCGAGCAGGGCGTAGGCGTACGCGCCATCGCCGGCGAAAAGACCGGCTTCGCCTATTCCGACGACATCCATCGCGATGCGCTGCTCGCTGCGGCGCAGTCCGCACGTGCCATTTCCCGCGAGGGCGGGGCCCAGTCGGCCCGCTCGCTGGTGCGTGGCACCGGCCGCGCGCTGTACCCGGCGCTGGACCCGATCGACGGCATGGGCAACGAGGCCAAGGTCGAGATGCTCAAGCGCCTGGACCAGTACCTGCGCGCCGCGGACCCCCGCGTGCAGCAGGTGATGGTCAGCCTGTCCGGCGGCGTGGATACCGTGCTGATCGCGCGCAGCGATGGCGTGCTGGCCGCCGATATCCGGCCGCTGGTGCGCCTGAACGTGCAGGTGATCGTGGAACAGCACGGCCGGCGCGAATCCGGTTATGCCGGTGGCGGCGGCCGCTACAGCTATGCCGACCTGTTCGCCGACGGGCGCCCGGAGGCCTTCGCGCGTGAAGCGCTGCGCCAGGCGCTGGTCAACCTCGACGCGATTCCGGCCCCGGCCGGGGTCATGACCGTGGTGCTCGGCCCGGGCTGGCCCGGGGTGCTGCTGCACGAGGCGGTCGGCCACGGCCTGGAAGGCGACTTCAACCGCAAGGGCACCAGCGTCTACGCGGGGCGTGTCGGTGAGCGCGTGGCCGCGCCGGGCGTGACCATCGTTGACGACGGCACGCTGGACGGGCGCCGTGGCTCGCTGAACATCGATGACGAAGGCCACCCCACGCAGTGCACCACGCTGATCGAGGACGGCATCCTGGTTGGTTACATGCAGGATTCGCTCAATGCCCGCCTGATGGGCGTGGCGCCGACCGGCAACGGCCGCCGCGAATCGTTCGCGCACATGACCATGCCGCGCATGACCAACACCTACATGCGGGCCGGCCAGCACGATCCGGAAGAAATGATCCGCTCGGTCAAGAAGGGGCTGTACGCCGTCAACTTCGGTGGCGGCCAGGTCGACATCACCAGCGGCAAATATGTGTTCTCGGCCACCGAGGCCTACCTGATCGAAGACGGGCGGATCACCGCGCCGGTGAAGGGCGCGACCCTGATCGGCAATGGCCCGGAGACGATGCAGAAGGTGCGCATGATCGGCAACGATCTGGCCCTGGACGAAGGCGTGGGCATCTGCGGCAAGGATGGCCAGAGCGTGCCGGTGGGCGTGGGCCAGCCGTCGCTGCTGATCGATGGCATCACCGTGGGCGGCACCCAGGCCTGAGCCGCCGGATGCGCCCGTCCCTGTCGCCACACCGCGCGCGGGCCAGCACGACGCTGGCGCCGCCGCGTGGGCGCGTGGACTCAGTCGTCGGCGCGCTCGTCGCCGTCGTGGTCGACGTCAGCGTCAGCATCGGCGTCCGCCGCAGCGTCCGCCGCGTTCAGACCTTCCAGGCCGAGCGCGGCGGGCAGCATCAGGCCGCGCAGCACCTGGAAGATCTCGCGGTAGGCGCGCGGCGGCTTGTTCTTGGCGCGGTCGGCCTGGGCATTGCGCACCAGCGTGCGCAGCTGCTGGCGGTCGGCCTGCGGGTATTCGGCCAGCAGCAGGCCCAGCGCCTTGTCGCCGTCCTTCATCAGGCGTTCGCGCCAGTCTTCGACACGGTGCATGGTGGCCACTTCACGGCGCGAGGTATCGCTGTTGGCGTCCAGCGCGTCGCGGATCGCATCCAGCACGGCGTCGTCCTCGCGGCGCATGTGCTTGGCCAGAAACGCCAGCTGGCGCTTGTGGGCGATGTGCGCGGTGATGCGCTTGGCCTCGGCGATATGCGGCAGCAGGTCTTCGGGCACCGGCAGGCGGGCCAGCTGGGCCGGGGTCAGCGAGACCAGCTTCTCGCCCAGCGCCAGTACATCCAGCGCAGCCCGGCGATTCTGGCTACGGCTGATGTCAAGGAATTCACCGGTTTCTTCGTCGCGTCCGCGCATCGTCTTATTTCCACATCCAGAACTGTGCCCCGCGTTGCGCCGGGCACTCACCCGTACAGGATAAAGCATTGAACGTGATCTCCCCTGAAGTCTCCCCGGCCGACGACAGCCTGCAGCGCCTGGAGCAGCTGGCCGACATCTCCCAGCGCCTGCTGGAGCGGGCCAAGGCCCTGGGCGCCACCCAGGCCGAGGTCAGCTGCAGCGAGGAGCGCGGGCTGGACGTGAATGTGCGCCTGGGCGAGGTGGAAACCGTGGAATCCACCCGCGACCGGGGCATTGCGGTGACCGTCTACTTCGGCCAGCGCAAGGGCAGCGCCAGCACCGCCGACCTGCAGGACGCCAGCCTGGAGTCCACCGTGGCCCAGGCCTGCGCGATTGCCCGGCACACCGAGGACGACGCCGCGGCCGGCCTGGCCGAGGCCGCCCTGATGGCCCGCACGTTCCCCGATCTGGACGGCTGGCACCCCTGGGCGCTGGGCGCCGACGAGGCCCTGGACCTGGCCCTGGCCTGTGAAGCGGCCGGGCGCGAGGCCGATCCCCGCATCAGCAATTCCGATGGCGCCTCGGCCGCCACCGCGACCAGCCTGTCGGTGTACGCCAACTCGCACGGGTTCATCGGCCGCGAGCGCAGCAGCCACCATTCGATCGGCTGTGCGCTGATCGCCGGCCAGGGCGACGGCATGCAGCGCGATGGCTGGTACAGCAGTGCGTTGGCCCGGGAAGACCTTGAGTCGGCGGCGGCGATCGGCCGCCAGGCCGCGCAGCGGACCGTGGCCCGGCTGCAGCCGCGCTCGATGGCGACCGCGCAGATGCCGGTGCTGTACGCCCCGGAAGTGGCGCGTTCGCTGATCGGCCACCTGCTGGGTGCGGTCTCCGGCGGCGCACTGTACCGCCGTGCCAGCTTCCTGCTCGACAGCGTCGGCACCCGCCTGTTCCCCGACTGGTTCGGCATCGAGGAACTGCCGCTGCTGCGCCGGGGCCTGCGCTCGTCGGCCTTCGATGGCGATGGCGTGGCAACCCGCAACTCGGCCCTGGTCAGCGACGGGATCCTGCAGCGCTACGTGCTGGGCAGCTACTCGGCGCGCAAGCTGGGCCTGCCGACCACGGCCAATGCCGGCGGCGTGCACAACCTGAAGGTCACCGCCAATGCGGGCGACCTGACCGCCATCGCGCGGCAGATGGGCAACGGCCTGCTGGTCACCGAACTGATGGGGCAGGGTGTCAACGGCGTCACCGGCGATTACTCGCGCGGGGCAGGCGGGTTCCGCGTGGAGAACGGTGAAATCACCTATCCGGTGGATGGGATCACCATTGCCGGCAACCTCAAGGACATGTTCGCCGGCATCGAAGCGGTGGGTACCGATATCGACCGCCGCTCCCACGTCCACGTCGGGTCGATCCTGGTCGGACGGATGACCGTTGCCGGTAATGATTGACGTATTCTATTGGAGCTGCCCTGGCAGGCGGGGAGCCTGCCGCGCACTACCCACATACCGCACAAGGAGCTTTACGTGAGCGAATTCGACAACGTCACCGCCCCGCCGCCGCCGCCGGCCCACACCGATCCGGTGCCGAGCGACCAGCGCACGATGGCGCTGGCCGCGCACCTGCTGGGCATCTTCACCTGGTTCATCGGCCCGCTGATCATCTGGCTGGTCAACAAGGACGACAGCAGCAAGGCATTCGTCAACGACCAGGCCAAGGAAGCGCTGAACTTCCAGATCACCATCACCATCGCGATGCTGATCTGCTTCGTGCTGATGATCGTGATCATCGGCGGCCTGCTGGCGCCGCTGGTCGGCATCCTGAATCTGGTCTTCTGCATCATCGCAGCCGTGAAGGCGAACAACGGCGAAGCCTACCGCTACCCGTTCGCGCTGCGCCTGGTGAAGTAAGCGGGCAGCTGCACGCCCTGCGGCCCCATGAAAAACGCCCGGCACTGCCGGGCGTTTTTTTGTTCACGCGAGGCGCGGCGGCCGGTGGGTCGGGCGCTGGGCCACGATGCCCTTGCCGGCGAATGTCCCCCGGCGCCGGCCTGCGGCCGCCCCCTCCTCCTTTAGTTCGCCCACAAGGGCATCGCGGCCCACGTGCTGGGACAACAGGCGCCTCGAAAAGGCCTGCTTTTCCGCACGCACACCGCACGCCGAGCCCCGGGGGGGGGGGAAGGGGAAGTGGTAAAAGGGAGGGGGGGGGGGGGGGGATAGGGCAATGCGGAGGG
>NZ_JBMOWY010000016.1:0-14242 GCF_049310345.1 Stenotrophomonas sp. GZD-301
CACGCCGAGCCCCGTCGCGGTCGACAGGCTCCAGGGCAACGTAAAGGAGGAGGGGGCGGCCATAGGCCGACGCCGGGGGACAGTTGCCCAGGGGCCTGTCGGCCGCGACGGGGCCCTTCAGGCTCGCGGTTGCCCCGAGCGGAGACACCGCTGTGTGCGCTGGAACGCCCGGCACCGCCGGGCTTCACATCAATGGTTGCGTTCGACCGCCAGTCGTCCCAATGCACGCAATGCATCGGCGCGTTCGCCGTAGCCGGCCAGGCTGTCCTGCATGCGCGTGCTCAGCGCCGCCAGTTCGGCCTTGGCGCCGTCCATCCCGAGCAGTGCCGGGAACGTCGACTTGTCCTGCGCCTGGTCCTTGCCCGCGGTCTTGCCGAGCTGCTCGGAGCTGGCTTCGACATCGAGGATGTCGTCGCGCACCTGGAACGCCAGGCCGAGCGCGTTGGCAAAGTCGTCCAGCTGCAGCAGATCGGTCTGCGGTGCGTCGCCGCACAGCGCGCCCATTCGTACGGCCGCGCGGATCAGGGCGCCGGTCTTCAGCGCATGCATGCGCTGCAGCGCGTCCAGCGGCTGTGCATGGCCGGTGGCATCGATATCGAGTGCCTGGCCGCCGCACATGCCGGCGGCGCCGGAGGCATGGGTCAGCGCCTGCAGGCAGTGCACGCGCAGCAGCGCCGGCAGGGCCGCGTCGGCGAGCAGGCCGAATGCACGGGTCTGCAGCGCATCGCCGGCCAGGATCGCCGTGGCTTCATCGAAGGCGATGTGCGTGGTGGGGCGGCCGCGGCGCAGTTCGTCGTCATCCATCGCCGGCAGGTCGTCATGCACCAGCGAATAGGCGTGGATCAGTTCGACCGCCATCGCCGGCGCGTCCAGCGCGTGTTCGTCGGCGCCGAAGATCTGGCCACTGGCGTAGACCAGCAGCGGGCGCATGCGCTTGCCACCGCCGAGCACGGCATAACGCATCGCCTGGTGCAGGCGCTGCGGGGCGGATTCGGGGGAAGGCAGGCTGGCGTCGAGCTGGCTTTCGATGCGGTCGCGCCATCGCGCGAACGTGGGCTCAACCGTCATGGCCGGGCGGATCGAAGCTGTCGGCCGCGTCCGGCTGGGCCGGGTCGCGGAGCAGGCGCACGCGCAGTTCGGCCTGTTCCAGCGCCTGCTGGCACTGGCGGTACAGGCCCACGCCACGTTCGTAGGCGCTGAGCGACTGTTCCAGGCTCATCTCGCCGGTTTCCATCTTCTCCACCAGCTGCTCGAGTTCTTCCAGCGACTGTTCGAAGTGGGCGACCGGGGAGGTTTCGTTGGGGGACTTCTTGGGCATGCGGCAAGTGTGATGCGCGCGCCCGGTGGGGTCAATTCACGCGCTGCCCGGGGTCCACTGCAGGTGGGCGTGGTGTTCATCCAGCCAGTGCTGCAGCGATGCGGCGATGACCCGGTCGCCGGCGGCAACCAGCGTGTCGTCCTGGAACAGCAGCGGCAGCTGGCGGCGCTGCCACGGGGGCAGCCCACGCTGCTGCAGCAGGTCCTTGAGCGCATGCGAATGGGTGCGGCCGGGCAGTTGGATGCGCTCGCCACCGCGCCGCGCGCGCACCTGTACCGGCGCGGGCAGGCGTTTGGCGCCGAGCAGCGCGAGCTGGCCGCCGTCGGGCAGCGCCAGCACTGCCCGCCCGTCCCAATGCACGCTCCAGTGCGGTGGCAGGGCCAGGGTGATGGAGAGCAGGTGCAGCTCACCGCGCCAGCGGCGGATGCGCGCGCCCTGCCAGGCGAACTGCGCATCGGCGTCCGGCGCGGCAGGCAGCAGGTCGTGCTCGATCGCCTCCACGCCCGCGGCCGGCAGCGGCGGCAGCCCGCTGTTGCGCACCCAGCGCCGCAGCAGGCGCGCCCGGCGTTCGGCCGGCAGCCGTTGCAGCGGGGCGATGGACATCACCCCCGGGGCGATCAGGCAGCGTCGCAGCGCGTCGCGGTCGGTGCTGTCCAGCAACCGCTGTGACTGCGCACACAGCGCGGCGCTGCGCGCGAACGCGGCATCGGCCTGTGGCCAGCGTTGCTGCAGCAGCGGCATCACGTGCAGGCGCAGGAAATTGCGGTCGGCATCGTCGCGTGCATTGCTGGGGTCGTCGATCCAGTGCAGGCCGTGCGTGTGGGCGTGGTCAAGCAGGGCGCTGCGCGGCACCTGCAGCAGCGGGCGCCAGACCGTGCCGGCAGCGAACTCGGCCTGGGCCTGGATCGCCGCCAGCCCATCCACGCCCGAGCCGCGCAGCGCACGCAGCAGGAAGGTCTCGGCCTGGTCGTCGCGGTGGTGGGCCAGTGCCAGCCGTTCGCCGGGGCGCAGGGCATGGGCGAAGGCATCGCGGCGTGCGTTGCGGGCGGCTGCTTCCAGCCCTTGGCCGCTGTCGCGCGCCACGTCCACGTGGATCACCTGCAGCGGGACGTCCTGTGCCGCGCAGACCGCCCGGCAGTGGTCGACCCAGCCGTCGGCGGCCGCCTGCAGGCCGTGGTGGACGTGCAGGGCGCGCAGACCGGCCGCGCGCTGCGCAGGCATCGCCGCCAGCCAGTGCAGCAGGACGGTGGAATCCAGACCCCCACTGAAGCCGACCAGCACCGGAGTGGGGGCGTCGGGAGAAACGGGCAGGTCGATCGGCATCGGGTCCGGCATGACTCAGGCAGGCCGGCAGTATCGGGTCTGGCGGTGATCGCCGCCATGTGCGCCGGTCATGGCGTGGCGGGATCGGGAACGCGGCGTCCCTGGCGGTCAATGTGGAACCATTCGCCGCCCTCCATCGGGATGTGGCCCTGGGCGTCGGCCGGGCCGCGGCGGCAGCCGTTGCAGACCTGCGCGATGCCGTCGGTGAACGGCCAGCCGAAGTCGAAGGTGGCCGGGAAGGCCTGTACCAGGCGGGCATCGAAGTAGCCGATGCGTGCGCCGACGCGGCCGCGCAGCAGCCCTTCTGCTAGCGGGTCCGGGCCGTTGTCCCACGTGATGACCGCCTGGGTGCGGCCCTGCCGGGTGACGTAATGGAAGCTGTCGCCGGCCCACACGACCGCCAGCCCATCGGCGTCGTAATCGAGCTGGGCCAGCGTCTGTTCCTCGATGTGGGGCTTGCCCCCCTCCAGGGTGCAGCCGGGCAGCATCCACAGCCCGTGTTCTTCGGTGAGCACCTTGCATTCCGGCGCCTGGGCATGCGCGGCGGCGCCGGCGAGCAGGCCGGCGAGCAGCAGCAGGGGCCGCGCGTGGCGGCTCCTGCGGCGTGCCGGGGGCGGGATGGCCGGCATCAGGGCGCGTCGGCCTTGCGTTCGAACGCGGTCGGCTTGGGCAGCTCCACCGGCACGCCCTTGGCATCGCAGGTGCCGGCTGCGCACAGGCGCTCGCGCAGGCGCGGGGTGGCCTGGACGATCATGTGGTAGATCGCGTTCTGTTCCATCGTGCCGCGGATGGCCTTGCTGCCGGGGCCGCGCGCCCAGATGCCGACGTCTTCGCCGCCGTGGGTTTCGCTCTTGGTCGGGACCAGCGCTTCCTGCATGTAGTCGGGGTGCTCGGTATCCACGTGCGAGAGGTCCGGCCGGCCGCTGGCCGCCTCGAAGCTGCTCGGGTTGTGCGGGTAGGTCTTGGGGCCGGCCGGCTGCTGGTTGGTGGTCCCGGTGTAGCCGGGGCCATTGGCATAGCTCAACGTGGTGTAGGGCAGGCCGAGACCGTCGCGGGCGACGTCGAGCGCACCCGAGCCGTCTTCGCCGCCCTTGTCCTTGACCTTGCCCAGAATGGGGTTGCCACGCGCCGGGTAGCCGACGAAGTTCAGCGTGTGCGAGTGGTCGGCGGTGACGATGATCAGGGTGTCCTGGTCGGAGGTCGCCTCGACCGCGGCGCGCACGGCGTCGGACAGGGCCACGGTGTCGCTCAGGGCGCGGTAGGCGTTGCCGCTGTGGTTGGCGTGGTCGATGCGCGCGCCTTCGACCATCAGCACGTAGCCTTCCTGGTGGCGCGACAGGTTGGCGATGGCGGCCCGGGTCAGCTCGGCCAGGCTGGGTTCGCCGGACGGGTCGTCCTTGCGCTCGATTTCATAGCGCATGTGGTCCGGTTCGAACAGGCCGAGGATCGCCGGTGCATTGGCGGCCGCCTGCAGCTGTTTGGCGTTCCAGACATAGGCGCCCTGCGGGTGGGCCTGCTGCCATTCGGTGACCAGACTGCGGCCGTCCAGGCGCTGGCCGACCTTGTCGTCGTACTCGGGGTCGCGCTCTTCAACGGTGGTGAACTCGCCGCGTCCGCCGCCGAGGGCGACCAGCGGGCCGCGCCCGTACCGCGAGGTGGACAGCAGCTGCTGGGCGATATCCCTGCAGCCGGCGGCCTTGGCGGCTTCGGGCAGGTCGGTGTCGTTTTCCCAGTTGCGCTCGGGCGAGTGGGCGTAGGTCGCCGCCGGGGTGGCGTGGGTCAGGCGGGCGGTGGAGACCACGCCGGTGGCCATGCCGGCGCTGTCGGCCAGCTGCAGCCAGGTCAGCAGGCCCTTGTCCAGGCTGTCGGCGCAGTCGGTGCGCTGGCCGGCGCTGACGCCGATGGCCCCCATGTGGGTCTTCACGCCGGTGGTGATGGCGGTCATGGTGCCGGCCGAATCGGGGGTCTGCGAGTCGGTGTTGTAGGTTTTGCTGAATGCGGTCGCCGGGAAGCGCTCCCAGGACAGCAGGTTCTCTTCGCCCGGGTTGCCGTTGCGCTGGCCTTCGAAGATGCGTGCGGCCGCGACGGTGGTCAGGCTCATGCCATCACCGAGGAAGAGGATCACGTTCCTGGCCCGCCCCTGCATGGCCCCGTTGCCGGCGGCGCGGGCAGCGCCGCTGCGGTACCACCACTGCGGGGTTTCACCGGCAGGATGGGCCACGGGCGGCACATCGATCTGGATGGCGGCCGGGCCGTTGCGGGAGGTGGAGGCGGTGCTGGCACAGGCACCGAGCAGCAGGGTGGTGGCGATGGCCACCACCAGGGACGTGGAACGGGACATGGACAGGCATATCTCACAGGTGAATCGGGCGTTCATTATGCAGAACGGCGCAAGGCACGCCGATGACACGCTGATTTTCTGTCCACGCCTCGTTCCGGGCGCCGGCTTGGGCTATCGTGCCTAGCTGTCAAATCCTCTCTGGAATGCTCATGAAGCTGGTCTCTGCGTGGTTGCGGATTCCGTTCTGGCAACGCGTGCTTGGCGGCTTCGTGCTGGGTGCGCTGGCCGGCTGGTTGCTCGGGCCTGCCGCGGAAACCTGGTTCGGTCCGCTAGGTGACCTGTATGTCACGCTGATCAAGATGATCGCGGTGCCGCTGGTGTTCTTCGCGGTGATCAATGCGATCTCCTCGCTGCACGGGCAGAAGTCGGTGGCGGCGCTGGGCGGGCGGACGTTCCTGTGGTTCATCATCACGGCGGCGTTGGCGGTGTGCGTCGGCCTGGCGGTCGGCACCCTGATGCAGCCGGGCACCGGCAACCTCAGTCTGAGCATGGACCACGGCTACACGCCGCGGGAGGTGCCGAGCATCGTCAAGGTGCTGATGGACGTGGTGCCGTCCAATGTGTTTTATGCGCTGACCGGTATCGGCACGAAGGTGAATGCCGCCGGTGAAACGGTTCTGGCTGCCGGGCGCGGGTCGATCCTGCCGGTGATCTTCTTCGCGGGCCTGCTCGGCTTTGCGATGGTGAAGCTGGGCGACAAGGTGGCCGAGGCGCGCAAGCTGACGGGTCAGCTGAGCGACATCATGATCCAGGTGACGCGCTTCGTGCTGGAGATCACGCCGCTGGGCACGTTCGGCCTGATCGCCGGACTGGTCGGCAGCTACGGGTTCGAGAAGCTGCTGCCGCTGGGCAATTTCGTGCTGGCGCTGTACGTGGCCTGTGCGCTGCACATCGTGGTGGTCTACGGGAGCCTGCTGCTGGCGCACGGGCTGAATCCGCTGAAGTTCTTCCGCGGTGCTGCACCGGGCATGCAGGTGGCGTTCGTGAGTTCGTCCAGCTTCGCGGCGATGCCGGCGGCGATGCGCTCGATCACGCACAACCTGGGGGTCAACAAGGACTACGCCTCGTTCGCGGTGCCGCTGGGCGCGAGCATCAAGATGGACGGCTGCGGGGCGATCTACCCGGCGCTGTGTGCGGTGTTCATCGCGCAGTACACGGGCGTGCCGCTGACGCCGGAGCAGTACATCGTGGTGTTGATTGCGTCGGTGCTGGGCAGCTTCGGCACGGCCGGCGTGCCGGGCACGGCGGTGGTGATGGCGACGGTGGTGCTGAGTGCGGCGAACCTGCCGCTGGAAACGATCGGCTATCTGTACGCGATCGATCGCATCCTGGACATGATGCGGACGATGACGAACGTGACCGGGCAGATGCTGGTGCCGGTGCTGGTGGCCAAGGAAACCGGGCTGCTGGATCGCGCGGTCTACGACAACCCGTCGACCAACCTGGGTGTGGACGAGGGCGAAGAACGCCCGTCCTGACCGCGCACTGCGCGGGTCGGGACGTCGAAAAGGGCCGGCATCTGCTGGCCCTTTTTTTTGGTTGCCGACGCTTACGTGTGACACGCATGGCGCGGGCTCTGGGTGTTTCCGGGTGCGGCGGGCAGTGGGTCGGGCCCACGTGTCGAGACTGCTGGCGCCTCGCAGAAGCCGGCCAGCGGCCGGCACTACCCACGCACCGTAACGCGGTGTATCAGCGGGTGTAACAGCGCTGATACAGGCCCGCCACCGTTGACGCTGCGGGGGGCACCGCCCCTCTGCGCGCACGTTCAGCCAACGAATTTCCCACGCGGTTGTAACACCGATGATGCGGCTGCCGCGTCCTGGGGCCAGAAAGGCCTTGTTTGGCGGGCCTGCTGGACTTGGCACGATTGCTGCGATCTCCCTGCGCATGTTTTCGGGAGTTCGCCATGGACAGCATTGCCGCACGCAGGACACCGCGCTTCAGCCCCTGGTGGCTGGCCGCAGTGATGGTACTGCCGCTGGCCGCCACGGCCTCCGGCGCACGTCAGGGGGTGAAGGCCCAACCGGGCGAGATCGTGCTGCTGCGCGATGTCTCCACACGGCCCGCGTATCGCCCCGCACCCCCCGGGATCGCGCTGATTGCCGATCCGTCGCCCAGACGCGACGTTGGTCAGGCGCTGGGCACCTCGACCGGCATGGATGAACTCAGCGACGACGACTATGCCTCGCTCGGGTCGAATACCGGCGCAGGTGCGGCCCACGGCTCGACCACGATCGAACGCGTGACCGGGCAGACCGTCAACAGCACGCTGGGTAAAGTCACCGACAACGGCATGCTGTCCGGCGGGCAGTTCAGCAACACCATCGGCGGTTCAATGGGCGCGGTCGGCAACGCCACCCGCGGCATCGGCGACCAGGTGCGGGGCGCGCTGGCGCAGTTCCCGCTCGGCCAGCCTGCAGGCGGGCCCGGCAAATGAGCGCCTGGCTGCGGGGCAGTGCGCTGGCGCTCGCGCTGATCGCTCCGGCTGTCGCTGCGGCGCAGTCCGGCGACGATTACGCCGCGATGCTGTCCTACCTCAACCACAGCCGCATCGACGGCCGCGCGCTGGCCGGCGCCAACGGCGCGATGAGCGTGAACATGGTGGCTGGCGATCTCAACCAGCAGGCCAACCTCATCGGCATCGCCAACGGACAGCGCGCCAGCGTTGCCGTCCAGGCGCAGCAACGCCAGGCCGGCGACCGCGTGCTCGGCGACGGGCCGATGGATGCCAGCGCCAGCATCGGCGGACAGGCACTGCGCGGCGCCAGCGGCGTCGCATCGATCAACCAGGCCAGCGGCAACGGCAACGCGACGCTCAACGTCGTCACTGCCACGCTGGCGCAACAGGGCATACGCGAGACCAACGACGAGGCTTTGGCCGCGTCAGGTGCGCTCGCGTCAGCAGGGGGGCAGGCGACCGTCAACGACGGCCGGCCGGCCGGAACCCGCAGGGTCGCGGTGGAAGCGACCGCGCTGCAGGGTTTCGACGGCGTCCTGCAACTCAATCAGATCGCGGGATCCGGCAACGCCACCGCAAATCAACTGAGCATCTCGGTGCAGTCCACCCCGTGAGTAGTCACATCCACCCGATTGTCTGTGATGAGAGAGAGGGCACCATGAACACCACCATGAAGCGGACCGTACTCGCAGTCGCCATCGCTGCGGCATCGGCCACGGCCGGCGCCAACGGCTGGGGCAATGACCGCGACAACCAGAACCAGAGCGCGAACATCAATCACCTGCACAACGTGAGCGAGACCCGCACCAACACCAACACCGATACCAACACCGAAACCAATACCAATACCGATTCGCGCACCTGGAACCGGACCTGGAACAACACCCGCAACACCGATACCACCACCAACACCACCGTCAACGAAGATGTCACCCGCAACCGCGATGTGACGGTCAACGAAGACGTCAACAAGACCAGCAACATCCAGGCCGACGAGCGCAAGGAAAAGAACAACCACGGCGTGGACGTGAACCTGGAGAAGGATCTGCGCCTGAGCTCGGACATCAGCTTCTCCGGTGATCCGGAAATCACCGGTTCGATCGATCTCGACTCGGCTGCCATCGCCATCATCGACAACCGCCAGTCGGTCACCAACAACATGGCGGGCAACAGCCTGGTGACCAACAGCGCGACGATCGCCGATGACGTCGGTGCCGATGCGTCCGGCAACCTCGGCTTCAACGTCGCCGCCGGCGACAACAACGCCCAGGACAACGCCGCGTCGCTGTCTGCGGCCGATGCGTCCTTCAGCTTCGGCATGGCCGACGCCGAGGTCTTCGTCAACCAGTACGGCGCGGGCAACACCACCCTCAATTCCGGCGTGACCAACGCGGCCGGCCTGGGCGGCAATGCCTTCAGCGGTGCGTCCGGCAACATCGGCGTCAACGCCACGTCCGGCAACAACAACGAGCAGAAGAACGCGCTCGCCGCCTCGGTGGCCACGGCTGCCTATGCCACCTCCAGCATCAGCTCCAACCAGGTCTCCAGCGGCAATACCGTCAGCAATGCCGGCTATCTGCAGCGCATGACCGACACCGTGGACGTGAGCATGCGTGGTCGCGTCTCGGGTGGGACCCTCGCGGTGGGTGCGGGCCGTTACAGCGGCACCGGCAACGCCTACCAGAAGGACAACTACTACCTGGATACCTGGAATGGTGCGCTTGACCATCCGAGTGGCAATGCAACGGGCCACATCGACATGGACAACGAGATCCAGAACGCGACGGCCAATCCGAACCGTCAGGGTGTGGGCGGTATCGCCTTTGATACCGACGAGAGCGGCACCAGCCAGTTTGTCGAGCTGGGCATCGCCGACCTCTACGCCAGCCTGAGCGGCACCGTCTCCACCACCCGCTGGGTGGCGGTCAATGCCACCAACACCGCAGCCCTGTCCGGCAGTGCGTTCTCCAATGCCTCCGGCAACATCGGGGTGAACGTGTCGGCGGGTACCGGCAACCTGCAGGCCAACAGCCTGGCGCTGGCCGTGGCGCAGCCCTCCACCGGCGGCGGCGGTGGCGGTACCGGCGAGTAAGTCTGTCCGTTTTCGCAAGCAGTACGCGTTGAGCGCAACAAACCCGGCCATCCGCCAATGGCCGGGCTCCCCGGGAGCCCCTGTCCCTTCTCCCCCTTTCGGGGCAGGGGCTCCTTCCTGAGCCGGAGAGGGCAATGTCCAACCGTTTTCGCATCTGGATGCTGGTGTGGGCCTTGTCGCTGCTGATGCTGCCGATGCGCGCAGTGCGCGCCGGCGATGTCGGCTTCAGTGGCGTGCTGCCCAACGGGGCAGTGCTGACCCAGCGCGTTGAAAGCATGCAGGAACGACGCTTCCGCAACATCGTGCGGCAGCACACCGACTACAGCTGTGGCGCGGCGGCGCTGGCGACGATCCTGCGCTACGCCTACCACCTGGAGGCGGACGAGGGCACGGTGATCGAGGGCATGATGGGGGTATCGGATCCCCAACTGGTGCACCAGCGCGGCTTCTCGCTGCTGGACATCAAACGTTACGTTGAATCGATGGGCATGCGCGGGCGCGGGTATCGCGTCAACGAAGAGCGGTTGCGATCGCTGCGTGTGCCTGGACTGGTGCTGATGGATGTACGCGGGTTCCGTCACTTCGTGGTCCTCAAGCAGGTCCGTGGCGATGTGGTGGACGTGGCCGACCCGATCCTGGGCAACCGCAGCCTGCCCGTCAGCGAATTTCTCAAGGCGTGGCCGTCGCGCGCCGTGTTTGTCGTGATCGGCAGTGATTTCGATCGCAACACGGTGCTGCTGCAGCCGGGCGAACGGCCGAGTGCGCGTTCGCTGTATGCCCGGCAGGGCCCGATCACCGACGCGGAACTGGTCGACTTCGGATTCACCCATGCCGACCTGTTCTAAGGAGTCAACATGAACATCGCAACGTGGACGCCCGGCGTGGTGCTGCTGGCCGTGCTGGGCATGGCATCGGCGCACGCCGACGAAGGCCGGCCCGGCAAGGGACTGAGCGAGATCCCCGATCCGGAACTGAATCTCATGCGCGGCCGCTACACCGTGGGAGGCAATACGGTGGCCTGGTTCGGCGTCACCATGATCTCGCAGTGGCAGACCGCCGGCGGACAGTCTGCGCAGAGCGCGCTGAAACTGGGCATGGATTTCACCCAGGGCAGTACGCCGCGCATCACCTTCGCGCCCAGCGTCAGCGTCACCGCGGCCGACGCGCCGCTGCCGGTCACCCCCGGCCGCAGCATCGATGCCAGTGGCCTGCAGAACGTGGCCGGGCTCAGCCAGACCATCCAGGTCGCCGGCGACGGCAACCAGGCCAGCAACGCCACGCAGCTGACCGTACGCGACGGCGTCGCGCCGCCGCCCGGTACCGATACCGCGCACGTGGCCTCACTGCAGCGTGACGGCGTCAGTGCCATCGCCCAGCTCGACGGTAACAGCGCCAAGGTGCAGCTGCAGATCGAGGGCGCCGGCGCGGTGCAGCAGTGGATACGCAACGGCAGCGTCGGCCAGAGCATCGCGCTCAGCAGCGACGGCCAGGCGGTGAGCAATCGCCTGCAGATCGATCTGGTCCGGCAGTCCCTGGTCAACAACGTTCCCTTGAGCCAGAACGTGGCCCAGGCAATGACGCTGGTACGGGGTGTAGGCATGGGGCCGGGCCAGTAAGGCAGGACCGGCAAGGGGGCGACAACACAACCGTGGGCCAAGGCAATGCACACTCCGATACGGGCAACACCGCTGGCGCTGGCGGCGCTGGCACTGATGGCGGCCACCAGCGCGCACGCGCAGCAGCCGGCCGGCAATGACGAAGCCGACGTCAAGGCACTGATGGCGCAGCTGGAAACGCTGAAGGCGAACTACGCCCAGGAAGTGCGGCGGTTGCGCGAGCTGGACATGCAGGTGCAGGCAATGCAGGCACGCCTGACCGGCAAGACCGCGCCGGTCGCGGCGGCCGGCGCCGCCGCACCACCGCCCCTGCCTGCCGGCACACCGGCAGCGCCGGTGGGTGGCGACGGCTACGCCAGCAGCGCCGAAGAGGCGCGGCAGGCCAAACAGGAATCGCGGCGCAGCGTGGATGACGTCAAGCAGCAGCAGGCCGCGTTGTTCAGCCGTCGCTTCACCCTGGAAAACAGCCTCACCTACGCCCGTTACGATCGCAAGCAGCTCAGCCTCAACGGCTTCCTGGCACTGGATGCGATCTTCCTCGGCAACATCGCCATCGAGAACGTCGAGTCCGACACGCTGACCTACAACCTCGCCGCACGCTGGGGCGTGAGCCCGCGCCTGACCCTGAACCTGGACGTGCCGTATCTGGCGCGCAAAACCGTCTTCCAGAAGGGCGGTGCCGGCGGCTCGGCCGCAGCAATCGCGCAGGAGGAAACCACCGGCAACGGTATCGGCGATGTCGGCGTCAGCGCCAACTACAAGCTGTTTTCCGAACACGGGCGTTGGCCGGAAACGGTGCTGACCGTCGGCGCCACCGCGCCCACCGGGCGTGCGCCGTACGGATTGGACTGGAAGGTGCTGGAACGCGATGACGACGACTTCATCCGCTTTGCCGTGCCCGAGCAGCAGCCCACCGGCAACGGCGTGTGGCAGGCCAACGTCGGCCTGTCGGCGGTCAAGACCGCCGATCCGGCGATCCTGTTCGCCAACATCGGCTACATCCATTCCTTCCCTCGCAGTTTCGACGACATCGATGCCAATCCGGATACGGTCAACCCCGGCGACGTGAAACTCGGCGGCTCGTACTACTTCGGTGCCGGCGTCGCGTTCGCGTTCAACGAGCGCACCAGTCTCAGCATTTCCTTCAGCGACAAGCTCAGTGCGCGTGCCTCCACGCGCTACCGCAACGGCCAATGGCTGAAGGTGATCGGCAGCGACGCCAACGCCGGCACGCTCAACCTCGGCATCACCTATGCGCTCAACCAGAACACCACGCTGGTCAGCCTGCTCGGCATCGGCCTGACCCCGGACGCGCCGGACTTCACCCTGGCATTCAAGGTGCCGTACATGCTGTAAGGCACCTCGGCGCCTGGCCCTAGCGCAGTTCCGGCAGGGCCAGCTGGTGCTTGCGGCAGAGGCGGTAGATGGTGACTCGTGAGACCTGCATCGTGCGGGCGCAGGCGCTGATGTTGAAGTCGCTCTGGCGCAGCGCATGCAGCAGTGTCTCGCGCTCGGCCACCTGGCGGGCATCGTGCAGGCCGCGTTGTGCGGTGGGCAGCAGCGGCTGCCCCAGTTCGAGGTCGGTGGCGCTGATCAGCTCGGTCTCGGTGACGATCGCCGCGCGCTGCACGCGGTTGAGCAGTTCGCGCACGTTGCCCGGCCAGTGGAAGCGTTCCAGCGCGCGCAGCGCGTCGGCGCTGAAGCCGCGCGCGCGGGTGGCGTGGCGGTGACGGAAGCTGTCCAGGAAATGATGGGCCAGCAGCACGATGTCGCTGCCGCGTTCGCGCAGCGGTGGCAGCGGCAGGCGCAGCACGTTGAGCCGGTAGAACAGGTCGCGGCGGAACCGCCCCTGTTCCACCGCCGTTTCCAGATCCACATGGGTGGCGGCGAGCACGCGCACGTCGACCGCCAGCGGCCGGTTGCTGCCCACGCGTTCGACCGTGCCTTCCTGCAGCACACGCAGCAGGCTGGTCTGCGCGTCCAGCGGCAGGTCGCCGATTTCGTCGAGCAGCACGGTGCCGCCATTGGCGGTTTCGAACAGGCCGAGCCGACGCGCCGCGGCGCCGGTGAAGGCGCCACGTTCGTGCCCGAACAGTTCCGACTGCACCAGGGCGGCCGGGATGGCGCCGCAGTTGACCGCCATGAACGGGTGCGCATGGCGGGGCGACAAGGCGTGCAGCGCCTGCGCGGCCAGTTCCTTGCCGGTGCCGGTTTCGCCGGTGATCAGCACCGGCAGCTCCACCGGCGCGAACTTGCGCAGTGCCGCGCGGGTCACCTGCAGCACCGCGCTGTCGCCGATCAGCGCCTGCGGACCGGGCCCGCTGCGCGCGCTGTCGTCGGCGGAGAGCTCCTGCAGGCGCAGCACCAGGTGCGGCATGTCCACCGGGGCACGATAGGTGGCCACGCAGGCCGCGAGCAACGCGTCCAGGGCCGGGGAGGGGGGCAGTCCGGGGGACGGGACGATGGCCAGCAGGCTCATGTGGCGGTGCTCCACCAGCAGCTGCTGCAGATGGGCCAGGTTGGCCGGCACGACACCGCGCAGGTCGAGCAGCCCGACGATCTGGTCGCTGCCACGCATGCCGATGCCGGCGCACTGCTCGGGTGCGACCCCTCGGACCTGCCAGCCTGCCGCCGCCAGCGCGGCACGTTCGTTGGCCAAGGGGTGCCCAAACCAGATCACACACCGGGCCGGGAATTCAGGGACTGCCGCCATGCGTCACCTTGTCGAGAAAACAGGGGCGGCTTCAGGTCCTGGACGGGTGCCCGGAACGTGCCGCCCCACGCCCGGTCCGCTACCCCCCGGCGGTCGGCACGGGGAGATCGCCAGCGAAGAATGCCTGCACGACAGAAGGAACAACGCCGGTTGGCGGTGGTACCGGCCAGCGTCCCCCTGAGCAACCGGCGAAGGCCTCGCGGCCCAGCATCCGACCCGTCGGCCGCCGCGCCGGCAAAGGCCCAAGGCGCACGGCGGTGTCTCCGCTCGGGTCTGCCGCCAGCGTGAAGGGCCCCGTCGCGGCGCGCAGGCCCCTGGGCAACTGTCCCCCGGCGTCGGCCTGCGGCCGCCCCCTCCTCCTTTACGTTGCCCTGGGGCCTG